>VFKM01000085.1 GCA_009885545.1 Flavobacteriales bacterium | reverse complement strand
TTGGAGCCATTAAAGAAGCTAAATACCCCTTAACAACAACCCACATTAAAACAACGCCAATAACTTCAGCAGCCGTCCAAATATAAAGACCCATTTTTTGCATTTTCCACATTGCAAAAGCACCGTATAATGTACCAATGTTTAATAATAACATAACCCAGTAGTAATAACCAGCATACTCAGCTAAGCCTGGATCTTTCATTGCTAAGGCAGAGATAATTCCCCATCCTGAACCGATAAAACTTAACACACATAATACTGTTAAAAACGTTGGTCTTTTTCCTTCTTGACCAGCTACATTGTCTAATGTTTCACTCATAATAATAGTTTTAAATAAATAATAGTTAAGCGCCAAGATATAGTTTATCATTAATAATCCTAAAAAATGTTAATATTTGTTTTCAACAAATAAGTGTTAGAATGAAAAGATTAATTTAAAATCATTAAATTTATATATGAAATTCTTGCCTCTTCTTGTAATTATTTTGTTATCAGCGTCTTGTAAAAAGGGCCAGGCTGATTTTGTATTAAAAGGAACTGTAAGCGATTTAACATTCAGTCAAAACTTAACTGGTGCTTCAATAAAACTTTACCAGGTACCAGTTGGAACAACACAACAGAAATTACTTGGCACGGCAACTATTGGAGAAGATGGCAACTATAAGTTCACTTTTCCTAGGGATAAAATGGAAAAGTATATTATTGAAATAACAAAGCAGAATTACTTTTCTATTTCGAAAGAAGTATTTTTCTCTTCACTTACAATTGAAGAAGATAACATAAGGGATTTTTCAACCAACGCAAAAGCCTGGGTGAAACTTACTTTTTTTAATTCCTCACCTTTATCTAGTGACCAATTAAATTATATTAAACAAGCTGGCAAAGAAGGATGTTCAGAATGCTGCAGTGATGCTGAACAAATTCTGTATGGAGCAGTAAATACCTCTATTTATTGTGTAAATAATGCCGATACTGAATATTCTTATTTTTATTGGGTACTTGGAACAGCAAATCAAGGATTAAAAAGCGCATATACAACTGCTTTTGATACAGTTGAAATCAGTTTGACTTATTGATTTATAAAATTACTCGTCGTCTAAAACATTGCGTAATTTCTGACGAAGCTGACGATTATATGTCTCAATTAAATATTTCAAATAATTTGGTGTGCTCTTAGAAATACATTTTGTGTAATGTTTAAGTCTATGTTCAATATGCTCTTGAATAACAGCCATCAACTCTAAGGCATGATAAAAATCAGTGGATGCTTCAACTATTACTTCAAAATGGTTTTCCATAGATAGGTCCACGGCATCTTTTCCTTTTTTACCAGCATCAACACATTCGTAATACACATCCTTTATATTGAATTTCTCCAATAAATCAGTTTTCATCAAATCACTCATTCCTCTAGGGAATTCGTATTCTACTTCAAATTCTAAATCATCGTTTTCAGAAAGTCGTGACTCCAAGAAACGATCTGGAAAACGGAAAGCATCTTGCCAATTAAGATAATCTTGCCAAAGACCAAAACGACGCACGTTATTACCAAGGTCTATTAATTTAAATTCACTTTTATTTGGTAGTTTACGAGAGCCCCGCCCTATCATTTGGTGATATAACGTCAATGATCTTGTAGCACGATTCAAAATAATAGTTTGAACAGTTGGCTCGTCAAAGCCTGTAGTTAGAATCCCTACAGATGATAAAATAGCATCTGGAGTTTCTTTGAACCATTTCAAAATATCTTTCCTGTCTTTGTCACTGTAAGTCGAATCCAAATGTCGAATTGGATATCCACGCTTCTTAAACGTTTCCTCCACTCTTAACGAAGTGTCAATACCAGAGTTAAATATCAAAGTCTTATTTCCGATAGCCACTTCTTCATATGCAAAAAGTAATTTTTCTTGCATGAAAAAATTCCCATAAACTTGATCAGAGCTATTAACTGTGAAATCGCCATTAGAGCCGATTTTCAGTCCATGCAGATTTACGTCATATGTATATGTCTCAGCATTAGAAAGATAACCACCTTCAATTAAAGAAGAAATGCTTTCTCCAACTATAAGTTTATTGTAATTATCATTTAAAGGCAATGCTTTATTGCTGCTCAAAGGAGTTGCAGTAACTCCTAGAATATTCCCGCCTTCGTAAAACTGGAAGATTTTGCGAAAACTATTATAGTGCGCTTCATCAACAATTACCAATCCAACCCCTTTGATGAAGTTTTCATCTTCATTTAAACGATTATTTAATGTTTCAACCATCGCGATAAAACATGAATATTCATCTTGATTGTCAATTTTCTTAACATCACTGTTAATAATCATGTTATTCACACCGATAGCAAATAACTGTTTGGAAGTTTGCACAGATAGTTCAATCCTATGGGTTAGAATTAATACTTTTTCATTTGTTTTTTCAATAAATTTTCTAGCTATTTCGGAGAAAATCACTGTTTTTCCACCACCTGTAGGCAACTGAAAAAGTAAATTGAATTTTTTACCGTTTTTCTCCAATTCTTCTATAATAGAATGAACAGTTTTTTCTTGAAATGGATATAATTCTTTCGCTTCGTACAATTCAGTATCTATCATTCTTATGTCGGAAAATGGGGTACAAAAATAGTTCCTTTTATTCGAAATTCAAAATGTTTTAAGATGATTAATTCACTCTTCATATAACTACCTATTCCTTATACATCTATGCTCTTTTTGACCATTCCAATTTTAAATTCTTAAAAGTTTAATTGAATTAGTCGGTTTTGTACATATTCGTTTATTTTTGCAATTCGAAATTTCAATTAAAAATAGAATTCAAATGAGCGAAATAGAAAAAGTGAGTTGTTTGATTATTGGTTCCGGTCCTGCTGGTTATACAGCGGCTATTTATGCTGCTAGAGCAGATATGAAGCCTGTTCTTTATCAAGGTATGCAACCTGGTGGTCAATTGACAACAACAAACGAGGTGGAAAATTTTCCTGGTTACGCAGATGGTGTTACAGGACCAGAAATGATGATGCAACTGGAGGCTCAAGCAAAGAGATTTGAAACGGATGTGCGATTTGGATTTATTTCAAAAGTGGATTTCACAGGGCCAATACATAAATGCTGGACTGAAGATAATAAAGAAATACATGCAAGTACGGTTATCATTTCGACAGGTGCCTCGGCTAAATACTTGGGATTACCAAGTGAGCAAAAATATCTTGAAATGGGAGGAGGTGTATCTGCATGTGCGGTTTGTGATGGATTCTTTTACCGCGGGCAAGAAACGGTTATAGTTGGTGCTGGAGACTCTGCTTGCGAAGAAGCACATTACTTATCGAAATTGTGTACAAAAGTGACAATGTTGGTAAGGAAAGATGATTTTAGAGCATCTAAAATTATGGCAGATCGTGTTAAAAACACTGCAAATATTGAAATTTTGTTTAGCACAGATACTGTTGAAGTTTTAGGCGATGGAAATGGTGTTACAGGAGCATTGGTTAGAAATAGTATTACTAGTGAAGAAAAAACAATTCCATGTACAGGTTTCTTTGTTGCCATTGGCCACAATCCAAACACGGATATATTCAAAGATTTTATCGATTTAGATGAGACAGGATATATTAAGTACGCTCAACCGGGAACTTCAAAAACAAATGTACCTGGAGTTTTTGTTGCAGGAGATGCGGCTGATAAAACGTATCGTCAAGCAATAACTGCTGCTGGAACAGGTTGTATGGCAGCTTTAGACGCAGAAAGATATTTAGCGGCATTAGGTCATTAAATGATTTGTGATTCTTTTGAAACACATAGACACATAGGGCGCATAGTTTAAAAGGATTTATTATTCTGAACTAAGTGATAACAAAATAAGAAAGGGGTTAAGAAATTGACTCCTTTTTTATTTGACTGTTCTTTCAAGCATTGGAACAAATTTAAATGTTCCTAATTCTTCTTCTTGGAATTCAATTTCAGAAATTTTAATAATACGTTTCATTATTTGTTCGCTTCCTTCACCAATAGGAATAATCATAATCCCTCCTATCCTCAATTGATCTTTTAATGTTTGTGGGACATCTGGTGCGCCACAAGTAACGATAATCTTGTCAAAAGGTGCAATCAACGGAAGTCCTTTATAGCCATCTCCAAAAGACAAGCGTGGAGTGAAATTTAAATCATGTATTATTCTTTTTGCTTTCACATGTAATTCTCTTTGTCTTTCAATAGAAAATACTTTTGCGCCCATTTGACATAAAATACACGTTTGAAATCCAGAACCAGTTCCGATTTCTAATATTTTTTCACCTCTTTGAACATCCAATAACTGCGTCTGAAAAGCCACCGTAATTGGATGTGAAATCGTTTGGCCAGCTCCTATTTGAAAAGCCATATTAGTATAAGCCTGCTCCATAAAAGCCAAATCCAAGAAAAAATGCCGAGGAATTTTATCAAACGCCTCAAAAATTAACTCATTTGTAATTCTTTTATCCTGGCGTAATTGAGCAATTAATTGCTTACGCATCCCTTTATGTTTAAATGAATCCTGCATACTTCAAAATTAACATTAAGATTTGTCATTTATTCAGGTAATTTCAAACATCTAAGTGTGAATAATGTTTCTAAAACTAGTCTGATACAATATTCATTTTTTCTATCAGTTTATTATGAATGAAAGGTTGATGTTTGTTATATTTGGGGAGATAAAAAAAGTAAAGAATGACCATTTCTAAAAAAGAATTAGAATTTAATATAAATGACGATCAAATGCGCCTTAAAATCAGTGCAATTGAACGCGAATTATCAATTATCGCTGAAGGTGGTGGGAAAAAGAGAATTGAGAAATTACATGAAAGCGGAAAGTTAACAGCACGGGAACGTATTGATTTATTGCTTGATCCAAATTCTGAAAGATTTGAAATGGGTGCATTTGCCGGTTATGGTATGTATAAAGAACATGGAGGTTGCCCTTCCGCAGGTGTTGTAATTGTTATTGGGTTTGTTTCTGGAAAACAATGTATTGTGGTGGCTAATGATGCTACTGTAAAAGCTGGGGCCTGGTTTCCAATTACCGGAAAAAAGAACTTGCGTGCTCAAGAAATTGCAATGGAAAATCGTTTGCCAATAATTTATTTAGTTGATTCAGCGGGGGTTTTTCTACCAATGCAAGATGAGATTTTTGCAGATAAGGAACATTTCGGAAGAATTTTTAGAAATAATGCTGTAATGAGTTCAATGGGTATTGTTCAGATTGCTGCTGTAATGGGGAGTTGTGTTGCTGGAGGTG
>VFKM01000002.1 GCA_009885545.1 Flavobacteriales bacterium | reverse complement strand
TTGAAGTCCAAATCTGTTCCCAACAAATAGCATTGTTATATTCTGCTTCTTGCTGAGCACTGAATCCAATTGTATCCAATCAGTAATTGGTTGAATTGTTTTATTCGTATCAACATGAGCACGCAAAAGTTGATCAAATAGAAAAAGACCATAAGGATCTTTATCATTTAGTTTATATTGTACATCCCAATTTTCAGAAACATACGTATTTCTTTTGTTTTTTTTGGGCACAACAGGTTCACCTAATAACCAAATCACCCCCGTGACAAAAGCCAAGATGAATAGTACCAATCCTATTTTCGTTTGCTTATTCATTCGAAGGATTGAGTGATTTGTAATAATTCAATAGTGTTGGTTGAAGTTGCTCAAAATTTTGTTTGTCGATTTCGTATTCACCATACCAAACTAAGTCATAGATTCGAACACATTCTCTAAAAATATCAACCTGTGGTTTCCCATTTAGCTCCAATAAATAATGGTGATTGGTCTTATCTTTTTTCCATTGAATCCAATTTTTTCGAATCAACTCCTTCAAAATAAAGGTGAAATAAATTCTAATACCCTCTCTAAAATCACCTCGTTCAATCGCTTCATCTAAGCGTTGTTCGAGTTCCGATTTGGAAATTATTTCTGGATTCCAATCATTTTGAATGTCCTGCAATACAGCATTATTAGAAGGTTGTTTGTTTTTTAACCAGTAATAAATTAAAATTATAATACCGATAATAAGAAGACTAAACAAGAGAATTTTCCAGAATCCAATTGGAATAATTGGCGGGTCAATATCTGGTAAATCAGGCCCGTCGATATCAGGCGCATCAATGTCAGGTAGGGTTATTGGTTCTGGTTTTTGAATCTCAGGATCTGCGCTTAACGTCCCTCCTTTTTTACCGGAATTCTTGCCAAATTGCTTTTCTCTATTCTGTTTTAGCTGTTGCGGATTGTATTGGATTCCTTGAGAACTTCCATTGCTCGTAGTAGAATAATTATTTTCCTCTTCTTTAATTGATGATGGACTTGAGCCGTACCAATCTTCCGGTCCTTTGTAATTTTTCTTCTTCTGGTATTTGAGGTATTCCTTTTCTTGTTTCCAGACTCTCTTTTTTAGATCCTTTCCATCCGTTTGCAAAAAACAGGAAAGTGCCACTAATACAAACGATATGGAAAGAAAGATTTTACTCAAAATCCACTGATTTTTCTTGGTATCGATTTTTTTTCCCAAATTTCAGAAAGCCTTTTTTCAAACTTGCAGCTTCAGTTTTATCCACTTCTGAAAAGTAACTAATTCCAGTTGTAATTGCCACAAGAGGAACTATACCAAAGAAAAATAATACGTAAAATAACTGACGAACAACGTTTCCAATAACCATATAATCATCGGTGAATTCTCGTCCAATTCGTTTAGCAAATTCAGAAAGCATGTCAAGAAAATCTTTTACCAACGGCTCACTTTGATAAGCTTCTTGAATACTAAAGATAAAGGCAAAAGGCTGGGCCATTATCATTACAAAAACTACTAAAAGAACAATTACCAACAATGATTTTCCAAAATGATTCTTACTGAATGACAACCCTTTTTTGAATCTTTTTCCAAAAGGAACATCGTCTAATCCCATTGTTGCTCCTATTAAATAGAAAAAAGGAAGAAGCACAAAGAGCCAGCACAATAAATACCACGGAAGACCAAAAACTATTGCTACCAAGAACATATTACCGACCCAAATTGGAAATAATCTCTTTTTACAATAGTGAAAATAACTTTTCCATGAGAACACCTCATCGATTGTTTTCATTGACCAAAAAACGGCTGAAAATATGATTGTAACGATAAAAGTCCAACCAATGCAAACCAAAATATCCTGTAAAGAATGGAAATCATACCCAATCATAATAGTTAATTGGGATACCCAATCGTACCAATATTGAAACATCAATTCCCCAAAGCGATTACTGTCTTGAAGAAAAATTAAAGCTATAGCCAAAGGAAGAGCGAGTGTGAAAATTACTTTCCCAAACTTATTGAAGTACATTCTATAAAACTGAAAAGAATCCGCTAAAACTTGCCCTACTGTTCTAATTTTTAAAAAAACAAAAGGGATAGGTTTCCGAAAAGGAGCCGTTTCTTCGTGATCCACTAAATGAGGATATTTTCTAGCAATGTAAACAGGATAAAAGACATAAACGAATAGAATCAATCCGAAAGAAGCGAAAATAATTGCCCATTTCGACCATTCGGGTAAATCTTGATAATTGTGCGTTACATAACTTTCCAAAAAACCTGCTGCAATGATAAAAGGAACCAAACTCATCATTATTTTCATTCCTCTTTTCGCAGATAATTGCATCGATTGTAGCCTGGTGTAGGATTTCGGGAACAAGAGCCCATTTCCAGCTGTAATTCCGGCACCACCAGCTAAAACAATTGCAGATATTTCAAAAGACCCATGGATCCAGATTCCTAAAAAACTCGTGATTAACAATCCTTTCATGTAAAAGAAATACTGAAAAGCACCTAACATCACACCGTTATAAAACATCAGAATATGTGTTCCAATCGTGAAGAAAAAGCCTATGAAAAAAGTTAAAAATGCGACTTTTAAGTTGTTTGTTGTTATCTGAATAAACATACTTAATTGATCCTCGCTTTTATAAACAGCTAATGGATTTCCATTTTTAATATTTTCTAAAGTCATATCGACATATCCATCACCCATTACCATTCTTGGGAAATCAGGATCGAAATGTGTTGTGATAACACCAACAAAACAGTAAACAAGAAAAGCGACTAAAGCAAAAAGTATGTTTTTTCTCGACCTATAAATTTCTAATGGCAACGAAATTTGCCAAACTGTAATTAGTTTTTTTAGAGATTCCCCTTTTTGTTTGTGTACGCCTGTAAAAATCTTTTGTGCTAATTGATTAAGATACACCCGAACTGTTCTGCGTTTATAGAACGTTTGAGCATAACTTAAATCATCCGTTAAATCCATATACAAATTGCTCAATTCTTCTGGATCATGAGAATTTGATTCATATAGTTTTTCAAAGCGTGTCCACTTCTCCTTATTCTGATCTATGAAGGATGTTTCTTTCATTTTACGGCGAGATGTAAATATAAAAGAAATTGGTTAAATAAGTGATGAGTTTAGAACTGATAGTTTAGAGTTGATAGTTACAAAAAGTGATGAGTGACCTCAGATTAAATGAAAGTCCCGTAGGGACTAAATAGCTCTAGCAAATTTTAATTTGCGTAATTTTTTATCCCGTAGGGATTATGCCTTTTTTTGAATAAGTATTTCATTTATTTTGATGTGCGGCGGGAGATCTCTAGTTTCCCAATTTTAAGATAAAATCCACCAGAACTTTTACTAGTTGCTTTGGCTGTTCTAAAATCAACTTCTTGTTTTACAACATTAGCCAAACGATTTGTAATTGGACTAATAGGATTATTCATTTCTTTAAATCCAAGAATTGCATAATCAGAATTTTTCTCTACGACCGGAGGAGTAATAGTATACGCCATTTCATTTTCAACAATATCATACGAATGTTCAGCACCTTTCAACTCCTTTAAATGTCTTGGAATCAATCCTTTTATGATTAAAGGAGTTTTTTTTTCTGGAACAACCGTTGCCACGTTTAAATCATCCGATGTGTTTTCAAAAATTGGAGCAAAAGTGTTGTTCTCCGTTTTTTGATTTGAATTGGTTGGAGTATTTTTAATTTGCTCATTTTTTTGATGAGGCACTTTTTTAATTTCTTTGTGTTTCGAAATAGAAGTTCCATTATCAGTTATGCCGTTTGTAGTTGAATTCCATAAGAAAAATAGAATGGCAACGCTTGCCGCAACAGCCAAAGAAATAAAAGGCCAAAGCACAATTTTTTTGGATTGCTTTAATGAATCCTTATCTGCAAATACGATTGATTTATCTGCCACAAAATGTGTTGAAGCATATAATTTTTGGGTCTGTGCTAATTCAGGATGTCTAGAAACAAAGCCTGTCAATTCAGCTTTCTTTTCTTCTGATAATAAATTTTCCGTTTCTGCTATTAGAAATTGTTCTGAATTATTGAGTGTTATTGCAGTTTCATTGAAAACTAGTTGTTTCAAATTTTCTTTGAATGTAGCGTCTAAAGAAGGATTTTCAAATCCTAAAATTGGCAGTTCTTCTTCCTCAACTTTTAACTGCGGATTTTCTTCCAAAAACGCAAGCAATAACGCAGCATCTTCCTCACTCAAATTTCCTTCTAGGAAATCAAGGTAAAAAGCTTCGTAATTAAATATGCTTATGCGTTCCATGCTAACAATTTGTAATTCAATTTTTAAACACATAGGCACATAGGCCACATAGGTTTCAAAATTTGTAATTTATAACTCTTTATACTACTAATTCTAATCGTTTGATGTAATCTTTCAAAGCTTGTCTTGCTCTAAAAATATACACCTTCACTTGTGATTCACTCAATTCAGTTATTTCGGCAATTTCAGCGTAATTATAACCTTCATAATCGCGCAACAACACCACTGTTTTCTGTATTTCCGGTAATTTATCTAAGGCCTCATTTAAGATTTTTTCTAAATCGAAGGAAATAGAAAATTCACTTGTTGCCGTATGTTCCACTTTTTCAAAATCACCGTTTCTCTTTTCTTTGTTCACCCAATCTACTATTGCATGATATGCCGTTGTAAATAAATATGACTTTACCTTTTCGTATGCAACTTCTTCATGTTTGATCCAAACCTTCATGAACGTTTCTTGCACCACATCCTTAGCCGACATCTCATTTTTAAGATGCTTCAATGCGAATCGGTAGATGTTATCCGAATACTCATCAATCGCCAAGTTGTACTCTTTGGTAGTCATTTTATCTTTGGGTTCGGATGTTAGACTAGCAAGTTACAAAAAAGTTACAGGAAGATGAAAAATAAATTTATTCGATTCATTTTTCCCTACTTACCATAAAAATCTCTGCATTAAACATTTCTTCAATACTAATATAAACAAATTTCTTTTTTAGAATCGTTTTAAGACTATCATTATTGACCAGAACTTTGTCATTGACTTTAATTTTTGAAATGTCATAAATGATTTCAATTTGTTGGCCTTGTTCTGCCAATTTGTATTTGTAAAACAACAAAGAACCATTCCAACCAGTATGAAATACTTTTAAACCTTTTAGAGATTCATTCTTTTTGATTTTGTCAAAGAGATACATTTCTTTTGATTCTAATTTTATTTCACCATCACTGATTGAATTTCCTTGTGATTTGCTGAACTGTATTAAATAAGGATATAGAAAGATCAATGTTACAATAGAAGTCTTTTTCAACAAACTCAATTGCTTTTCTTTTTTGTAAATACTTTGAATTAAATAATAGATTGGATACGCAGCAATTAAAGCTAGATAGGGGAATATCGGCATATCGTACCAATCTAATTTGGTAACTGAAATCGTGATAATTGTCAAATAGACGAGAATGAATAAGAAGATTAGTTTTAGAATATTCGTTTCATCACTTTTTTCTTTAAAAAAGACAAATAAAACGCCAATTACAAAGAAAGATGACCAAATTGAAAATCTTAAATTGAACAAATTATCCAAATAAAAAAACGTTGATTGTGAATGATCTTCAACAACAGTTGTCATTCTTCCAGCATCTTTGAACAAGACTTCATTTATATATCCAGGGGAATCCAATTCTCTTAAATACAAAAGACTGCCAATTGAAAAAATAAACAATAGCATTCCACTAAGGAAATACCTATTAAAAATAAATTCCTTGAAGTGCTTTTTGTAAATAAGTAAGATAATATATGCCGGAATAAACAGAAGTCCAGCGTATAGTTTTACTGAAACAGCCAGTGTAATAAATAGGAAAAACAAAAGGATATTTCTTTTTTGCTTGTTGAGAATGAATTTTACAAAATAGAGGTTTGCAACTAAAACAAATAACGTAAGTAGCGAATCAGAATCAGCCGTTCGGGCGGTATGATAATGAACGAATCCATAAGAAGTCAACAAAATCAATGCTGCAATCCATGCCCATAAATAATCAAAATGTTTGGCTGTAAATCTGAATAATATTAAAACCGAACAGCACGCCGCCAAGGCTGATGGAAATCTAACAGCGAATTCAGTATATCCAAAACATTTTATGCTTAAGATTTGTAACCAGCTAGTTAAAGGAGGTTTTGTGTTGAATAAATCAGGAAAATTATCAAAATACAAAGAAAACCATTTTCCATTGTACATCATTTCATAAGAATTCACAGCAAACATGGATTCATCCCACCAACGCATATGAAAACTGCCTAATTTCAAGAAGACAATTGGAAAAATTAAGAGTAATAATAAAAGGTAATTAAGATAAACTTTCCTTTCCTTTCCTAATGAAATCATTTTAAAAATCGATTAGATTTAAGGCAAGATAAAACAATTTTGATCAAAATTGAATCTATTCACGAATCGCCTTAATGCCTGGCAATTCAATTCCCTCCAAATATTCGAGCATTGCGCCACCGCCAGTTGAAACATAAGAAACTTTATCTGCTAAATTGAATTTGTTGATTGCAGCAACGGAATCACCTCCACCAATCAATGAAAAAGCTCCTTTTGCAGTTGCTTCGACAATTGCATTCGCCACGTCTTTTGTTCCCTGTTGGAAATTTTCCATTTCAAAAACACCCATTGGACCATTCCACAAAATCAATTTAGAATTGGATATAATTTCTCGGCAAGCTTTTGAGGTTTCAGATCCTGTGTCCAATCCCATCCATCCATCAGGAATTTCGCCAATTGGAACTTCCTTGCGGTTCGCTTCGTTGTCAAATTTATCTGCAATGATTGTATCCGTTGGGATGTATAAATTAACGCCTTTTGCTTTTGCTTCTGACATTATTTTCTTCGCCATGTCAATGTAATCATCTTCGATAAGGGAATTCCCAACTTTTCCACCCATTGCTTTCACAAACGTATAAGCCATTCCTCCGCCAACAATCAGGTTGTCCACTTTATCTAATAACCGCTCAATAATGGTAATTTTTGAAGAAACTTTTGCTCCACCAACAATAGCGGTTAACGGCTTTTCATCGCTGTTTAATACTTTATCTACGCTTTTGATTTCTGCTTCTAATAGCAATCCAAACATTTTGTCATTCGGGAAAAACTTCGCAATAACTGTTGTACTTGCATGTGCTCTGTGAGCTGTTCCAAAAGCATCGTTCACATACACATCACCGTGTTTTGCCAATTGTTCAGCAAAGCTTTCTGTTCCAGCTGTTTCTCTTTTATGAAAACGAACATTTTCCAACATTAAAACCTCACCCGGTTTCAAGTTCGCGCTCATAGCTTCCGATTCTGGTCCAATACAATCTTCTGAAAACTGAACTGGAACACCTAATAAATCTGAAGTATGTTTCACAATATGACGTAACGAAAAGCGGTTTTCAGAACCGTCTTTAGGTCGACCTAAATGAGACATGATCACTACACATCCACCATTTTTCAAAATATATTGAATTGTTGGTAAAGCAGCACGAATACGGGTGTCATCGGTAATTTCCAATGTTTCTTTGTCCAAAGGGACGTTAAAATCTACGCGAATAAGGGCTCTTTTTCCTGAGAAATCGTAAGTGTGAAAGTCTGACATTTTATAGTTTATTAATCGAAATGCAAAGTTAATTCAGAACATGAAACAAAGAGCAATGAGAATAGATTTTTTTCCACATCTATGATCTATGTTCCATGTTCTAAAATTTTCCTAACTTCAACCTTCGTGTCAGATAATCGTCAAATATTTACCTTAAAACAAGTTGTTTCTTCCATCCGAAAAACGATTGAAGAACGCTATCAGCAAGCTTATTGGGTGAAAGCTGAAATGCACAAACTCAATTTATATCCAAGTGGCCACGCATTTCCAGAACTCGTTCAAAAAGAAAATGACAAGATTGAAGCACAAATTAATGGGTCAATTTGGAATCACAATTTTCAACGCATTAATAAAAAGTTCATTGAAGTTGTAAAAGAACCTTTGAAAGAAGGAACAACATTGCTTTTACAAGTGAAAGTTACTTTTCATGAGACCTTTGGATTGAGTTTACAAATTCTGGATATTGATCCAAATTATTCGTTGGGAGAATTACAACGCGAACGGGAAGAAACGTTGAAACGGCTTCAAAAAGAAGGAATCATCAATTTAAATCAACGATTAGATTTCCCATTATTACCTCAGCGTGTTGCAATAATATCGGCTGATACCAGTAAAGGATTATCCGATTTCATGAAGGTTTTGAATGGAAACAGTTGGAATTACACGTTTTTTACCATGCTTTTTCACGGTTATTTGCAAGGTGATGTGGCTGTTCCTTCGATCATCAAACAATTGAGTTTAATAGAAAGTAAAGGATCATTTTGATGTAGTGGTAATTGTACGTGGAGGTGGAGGTGAAGTTGGACTTTCGTGCTACAACAATTATGAATTGTGTAAAGCCATTGCAACGTTTCCCTTACCTGTTTTAACTGGTATTGGACATTCAACCAACATGACGGTTGCAGAATTAGTTGCATTCAGAAATGCAATAACACCAACAGAATTAGCCGACTTTTTATTGCAAACTTTTCATGAATTTTCGGTGCCGGTTCAAGAAGCAAAAAAAGCCATTGTCTCTTATTCAAATCGACTCTTAGAAATTAATAAACAGGCCTTTACTTCAGAAACGAAGCATTTTAGAAACAGCGCTCATTTGTATTTGAATATATCTAAAAATAAGCTTCTCAGTACGAGTCAAGAATTCAAAAACGAAGCTAAAACATTACTGAATAGAAAAAGAGAATTGATAAAATCGGCTCAAAAAGAATCAATTTCTCAGTCAAAACGACTATTAAAAGTTGAATCTGAAAAAATTGAAACGGTTATTCATGATTTACCCAATAAAATAATCCACCCAATCGAATTGCAAAAAAGAAATCTTTTTGAATTAGAAAACATGGTTCGACTGTTGAATCCATTAAGTGTATTGAAGCGCGGTTATTCGATTACAACGGTAGATGGGAAAACAATAAATGGTGCAATGAGCCTCAAAGTAGGTTCCAAAATCCACACAAAAACATTTGACTTAGAAATAGAATCAGAAATAAAAAAAATTGGAAAAAATGGCGAATGAAATAAAATACACTGAAGCATTTGAAGAATT
>VFKM01000058.1 GCA_009885545.1 Flavobacteriales bacterium | reverse complement strand
GACACACCAGGTGTTGTAAATGCTGCTTATAAGTTGCATGAAAACATGATGGACTATGTAAATGCTTCATTAAAAGATGCGGATGTTTTACTTTTCATCACAGATATGAAGGAAAATGAAATGAATCATTCTGAGACACTTGAAAAGATTAAATCTTTAAAAATTCCAGTGCTTTGTCTTATCAATAAAATAGATTTGGGCGACCAAACTAAAGTAGTTGAACGCATCAACTATTGGCAAGAACAATTACCAAAAGCGATTATTTGTCCTATTTCTGCTCTTTATGAATTCAATTTAGAAAAAGTGTGGGATAGAATTCTAGAATTTGTTCCTGAAAGTCCAGCTTATTATGATAAAGATGAGCTTTCAGACAGACCAATGCGTTTTTTCGTTTCAGAAATTGTGCGTGAAAAAATATTCATGCATTGCGAAAAGGAAGTGCCTTATAGCTGTCAAGTAGAAATTGAAGAATATATAGAAGAGCCAAATTTGACAAGAATTCGTGTATTAATTGTTGTAGAGCGTGATTCTCAAAAAGGAATTGTCATTGGGAAAGGTGGTGAAATGTTGAAGAAAATTGGTCGTGAAGCACGTATTGAAATCGAAAAATTCATCGATCAAAAAGTGTTCATGGAAACCTTCGTTAAAGTGGATAAAGACTGGCGTTCAACAGCAAATAAATTAAAGAAATACGGATATTAAGAATAGATGTTAGAACTGAGAGCATAGACCGCTTCACTGTTAGAAGCTAAATCTATTGTAAACCAGGGATAATCCTATTCTAAAAATTATTGATAAAAATAGAGTTCAGAATCTAAAACCATCTCGGTTCTCGGTTCTCAGTTCTCAGTTCTAAAAGAGTATGGGTAATATAGTAGCAATAGTAGGTCGTCCAAATGTTGGAAAATCAACCTTGTTTAATCGCTTGACAGAGTCTCGTGATGCAATCGTAAAAGAAATTAGTGGTGTAACACGTGACCGTTTGTACGGGAAGGGTGAATGGAATGGAGCGCAATTCTCTGTAATAGATACTGGAGGTTATGTTCATGGTTCCGAGGATATTTTTGAAGCAGAAATTCGCAAGCAAGTAGTTATTGCAATTGAGGAAGCTACAGTTATCCTATTTATGGTCGACGTTACTACAGGTATTGTGGATTTAGATGATACGGTGGCTTCCATGTTACGCAAATCCAAAAAACCAATTCTAATTGTTGCGAATAAAGTTGATAGTAATAAACGAATTGGATTATCTGCTGAATTTTATTCATTTGGGCTAGGACCTGTTTTTGATTTATCAGCTACAAATGGCACTGGAACAGGTGAAATTCTCGACGAAGTTGTAAAACATTTCAACATTGAAGATGAATCTGTGAATGAGAAAGATCACTTACCGCGAATTGCAATTGTTGGTCGTCCAAATGTTGGGAAATCATCTTTAGTAAATGCTTTAACCGGTGAGGAAAGAAATATTGTAACAAGTATTTCAGGAACTACAAGAGATTCAATTAATACACGTTTCAATTCATTTGGTTTTGACTTCTTATTGATTGATACTGCTGGAATTCGAAAGAAGGCAAAAGTACAAGAAGACATCGAATACTATTCTGTTTTGCGTTCGGTAAGAACAATTGAAGATGCAGATGTATGTATTTTTATGATTGATGCTGAAGAAGGATTGCAAAAACAAGATTTACATATTTATTATATCATTGAAAAGAATTCAAAAGGTTGTGTAGTTCTAGTAAATAAGTGGGATTTGGTTGAAAAAGAAACAAATACCATGAGTGAATACGAAGAAAAATTGAGAAATGAATTAGCCCCTTTTAATGATGTGCCGATCATTTTTACGTCAACGTTGACAAAACAACGTATTCACAAAGCATTGGAAGCAACAATGATGGTTCATGAAAATAGAACGAAAAAAATCAGTACTTCCAAGTTGAACGAGGTGATGTTAGAAATCATTCAAGCAACACCGCCACCAGCACTTAAAGGTAAATATATTCGCATTAAATATGTTCAGCAATTACCAACCTATTCTCCTGCTTTTGCATTTTTCTGTAATTTACCGCAGTATATTCCTGATTCTTACAAACGTTTTCTTGAAAATCGTTTAAGAGAAAAATTTGATTTTTGTGGTGTTCCTATTCGAATTTTCTTTAGAAAAAAATAATTTTGTGAAATTGAATTTAAGAAATAATTATTTTTTAACCACAAAGGCACAAAGGATGCAATGTGGGTTTCAATTTGAACACTTAAATAAAGGAAACGGATAAATTATGTATTAATGCCTATGTGACCTATGTATCTATGTGGTTTCAATAAGTAATGACAGTAAAAAATATGAAATTTGGAGCAATAGATATTGGAACAAATGCTGCACGATTGCTTGTTGGTGAAGTTGAGCATGAAGGAGGTCATTCTTTTGTAAAGAAGATTTCCTATACACGTGTTCCATTGCGTTTGGGAGAAGAGGTTTTTGAGGATGGGAAAATTTCCAAGAAAAAAACAGAGGATTTTGTGAAAACAATTCAAGCTTTCAAGCTGATTTCAGAGATATTTGATGTTCAAAAATTACGTGCAGTAGCAACATCAGCAATGCGCGAAGCAACCAATTCACAAAAAATAATTGAAAAAATTCATGAAGAATCTGGTGTTGAAATCGAAGTAATCAGTGGTGATGAAGAAGCAGAATTAATCTTCAGTACTTTTTTCTTACTTGATTTTGATAAAAATTTACCATTCTTAGTAATAGACGTTGGGGGAGGAAGCACCGAAGTGAGTGTTTTTGAAAGTGGTGAACGAATTGCCTCAAAATCTTTTGAAATTGGAACAATTCGTTTGTTAAAAGGGAAAGTAAAAAATGATATTTGGTCCAGTATTCATGAATGGATTACGGAACATGTGGACTTAAATTCTCCACATAAAATCTTTGGAACTGGAGGCAATATAAATAAAGTCCACAAAATATTGGGTGTTGGTCAAATGGAATCTGTTTCTCTCGATAAAATGAAGGATTTAAGAGATAAACTTAGTTCACTTACACTTAGTCAAAGAGAAGATGAGTATCAATTAAAGCCAGATAGAGCAGATGTAATTCTACCAGCATTGGATATATACATCTATATTTTGGGTGAATTAAAATCAACGGAGTTAATTGTCCCAAAAATTGGATTATCAGATGGAATGATTTATCAGATGTATTTAGAAAACACAAAAAATTAATTCAATCGAAATTTAAATGGCATTGTAAAATAAACTTTTACTTCCTTTCCATTGTTTTCTCCTGGAATCCAATTTGGCATTTTGTTGATGATTCGAAGGACTTCTTTATTAAAATTAGGTGCACCATTCACTCCACGAACAACTTCAGGATTAACAATTTTCCCTTCTTCGGTTACTGTAAATTTCACATAAACAGTTCCCTCAATGCCATTCTCTTTCTCAAATTCTGGATACACTAAATGTTCTTTTACAAAAGCAAATAACGGCGCTACACCACCTGGATATTCAGGCATTTTTTCAGCATAACTCAAAACCTCATCTGGTGGTGCCATTTTTTCTGGTAGTTCTACAAGTTGAATGTCACCAACCATAATTGGTTCACCCATAACTATTGGCTCTGGCATAATGGAAGGTTCTTTCGTAACTTTTTTTAAGTGTTCTGGAACAATTTTTTCTTTTTGATTCCGATCATTTGGCATACTTACCTCTCCTAATGTGTTTCCATCAGGATAATTTTGATGAATTGGATTTGGAGTTTTAATATTCGATTTTCGGTTGTCTTCTTTACACGAAACTAAACTCACACACACCAGCGCAAGAATTAAAAAAGAAGCATTGCCACCTTTCTTTTTCAAACCTTCGATTAATAATGGAATATCATCGTGATGGAAATCAAATTGATCGCGCGACATTCTTCCACAAGTTTGTGCTGTCGGATTAGATAAAAGGTAGATTATTATTTCTGCTCTATCCATTTTCGTGAAGTCAATCACAGGTTTATCACATTGGTCGCAATGACGGGAAATAAGCCCAATTTTCATGTTGTTCCAGTCTTCAGGACATGGTTTTGTGATTTTAACTTCCATAATGTGAATTTTATTTTAGAAATTTACACCTAATGGACAGTAACGTTCATGGTGCAAATTAACTATCTTTCAAAAATATTGAAAGAACAAAATGACAAATAAAATTAATTGTTTACATGTCTAAAATAAAAAAGAGACTCACATTGAATCTCTTTTTGTCATTTTATTTAATATTTAGAATTAGATCTTTTCAAAAGTCAAGTACTCCAACGTACCGTCACCACTTATATCTTTTAATTCAAGTTTTGTTGAAGAATTATTTTGTATCTCCCAATCGTCTGATAATCCATCCAAAGGTACAGGCAGGTTGAGGGTGAAATCAACATGGTCATCATCTTTATCCGTTGCCCAAGTGCCACTTATACTCGTGCTACTAAGAGTAGCCACTATAGATCCATCCGTTTTAAACGAAAAAACATATGCTGAATAATCTGATGTCTCATTAACACCATCTTCTTCATAAAGTGTTACTTTCCATGTCCCCTGTGTAAGGTCATCATCAACTGCTTTAATTGTTTTTTTCTTACTACAAGCGGTAAAAATTCCTAAACCAATTAATGCGACAATTACTATCTTTCTCATATTTTCCAATTTTATACAAAATTAAGCTTTTAACAGAAACATGATTGCTTTTTTCAATGATTCAACCCTTTTTTTCAACTAAAAAAACGCTCTCACTTCCATCCCACCAGAATGAATTGTTCGTGTGTTTTCGGATTTACGTCCGTTATATTGAATGGACAATTGCAAATTTTTAGAAATTGATCTTTGATACCCTACGTTCCACGTATAATTTATACCTGGTCTTAAGGCTTCTAACATTTCAAATCCCAAGGCTGAATTTTGACTTCCATTATAATCAATGTCAACTACTTTGAAACCACCTTGTAAACTTCCTTTTTCAGCTTGATTGTATTTAAATGTTGTTCCCAACTCATAAACGATTGCTTTTTCACCACCAAATTGAATTTCATTCACTTTCTCAGAATACCTGCCGTCCAAGGTTATTCTGAAGGTTGTTGAAGGTTGAAAAATTAAGCTTGGCTGAATAAAATGGTAATTCAAAGAATAATTCCTTCCGGTAGTATAATCAGCTTCAGCATCTTTTGTCCCAACTTGTCCCTTTGCTTCAATTGAAAACATTTTTTTTATATTCCATCGAATAGACAATTCATGATATCGATTTGCTTTTGAATCAAATCCTGTTGCCAATAAGGTTTTGCTACTCAAATCTTGAAAGGTGTATTCTGCTCCAAATATGCTCGAGGTTCGATTGAAGAAAACGGTATTTCTTAAATTAGTGTTTGATGCAATAAGATTGGTATCTCGTATTTGAGTTGAAAAAGGATTGAAAGCTTCGGCTCCATTAAATAGATTGGTTTTACGACTGATTCGAACCCTAGTTTGATCGGAAAAAAGAGAAATGAATTTCTTTACGCCCTTTTTTGAAGCCCAAATGCGTTCTGGACGCCAATAAATGGATTGATTAAATTCATTTGAATAGGTTTTTATGTATTCGTTACTAGGTGTAAAAACTCTGATGTAACTTGCTTGATCGATGTATTGAGCAATTTCAAATTCATTTAAATCTTTGATTAAATCAGAATTGTAATCTATCCAGGCATAAACCCCTTGACCATCATTTACTTTGATATAAAGAAATTCTCTTTTTAGTTCTAAGCCTGAACCTATTTCATAAAAATTGTTCCAAGTTAAGGCTCCTTTAAGCAGTCGAACTTCATATTCAATTCTTCCTAATAAGGTTTTTTCCGGCGTCTGATTCAAAAGCGTTGAATTCAAAATTTGTAATTCACGATAGCTAGTCAAAACGTTGAGTGTTTGATTTTTCATCTCGGTTAATTTAATTTCTCCTCCTGTAGTTCTGGCCTTTGCGACAGGAGTTAATTGCAAACTATCAGAGCGCCGGTCGTAACGTTCGCGGTAAAAAATTTTGTAATTATTTTTGATCGAATCTCCGTTCGCCAAATAGAATTGATAATCAAAAAACTGATAACTATTAGTTTCTAAAGACATTAAGCCTCCTGTGTATCGATTCAATTCATGATCATCTTTATAACCAATTTTTAACCATTTTAAATCTTGTGAGAATTCAGATCGATGTCGAATGAATTCATTTTTTGTGGTTGTGGAACTAGATAAATAACTTCCATCCCAAATTGCATTAAAGCCTTTTTGTTTCCATTTTCCGTTTAATGCAGTTCGTAAACCTTGGTAATCACTTCCAATTAAAAAATGTTGCCCTTCAAGGTTTATGTTTCCAAACGACTGATTTTTCAAATTTATTCCGACTGTTGATGCTACTTGATTTCCAGTGTAACCTTTGTTTCTTGTATTCCAATCACGATCGAATTCAACGGATCTATATTGTTCAATAGGACTGAAGTTTCTATCCAAAGCTTCTAGTTCTGCCTTCGTTTCCAATTGCCATTTAGGAAGAGAATCTCGACTTAATGGAATTATTCCTATTAATCTACTTCTATTTGCAAAACTCTGATCGTCTTGACTGTCGTATTTAGAAAAAGTATTTATATCATGTTTTGAATAGGCCATTTCTGTTTCGACTCGCAAGTTTTTCCTAATCGAATAAGAAAATCCAGCAGTCACCATTTGTTTTTGTTTTGGAGAAATCATTATGCGTGAAGGATCATAATCTCCCTGAGGAACTCCTCCAACCGGCATTACCCATTTGTAGACACGGCCTAGCGCATTAAAATTACTGAAAACGTAATCTCCTTTTCCCATTCCAACAAAAGTGAAAGTAGCTCTATAAACAGCTGAATCTGGACTAACCGAATACACTAAAACTGAATCATAGATCAATGAATCAATCATTTTGTACAGTACTTGATTTTCAAAATAACCAATTGAATCGATACTATTCGTACGCGCAAGATCCAGTGTGTCACCTATTTGGGCTAATAATTGTTTTTGGGAAATTGATAAATTTTGCTGCAATGATTGATTTTTTGCATCCTGTTCAGAATAGGCATTGAACCAAAAATTTAATTTTTTAGACATATAAGTTGTTGAAGTTTGAAAAAGTGAGCGGGCATAATTTTGGTCTGAGTATTGAAATTCAATCACAATTCTCGAGTCTTTTGTAATTTGGTTGCGTGACGTAAAGACCACTTCTGCAGAATTATAATTAATCATATAATCAAATTCTTGCCCTCGTTCTAACAGTTTACCATCAATATATACACGCTCTGTCCCGGATAAAATAATAATAAACGGCTCATTTTCGTTTCCTACTAAGCGGTAAGGACCTTGATTTCCTTCAATACCAGGTATAATTTGTCTTGCAAATTTACCTTTCGATAAAGCGCCACTAACTTGAGTGTTCCAAACCTTTGAAGTGTCATTATTCCATTGGTAATTCATTGTCAGTCCTTGTCCTCTTTTTTTATATGTCAAGAAATATCCTTTCGGTTTTGAAATCCAAAAATCACCAGCAATAAGTTTCATTCTATCGTTATAAATCTGAATAAAGACTTGATCAAACTCTTGAAGTTTATTTGTGTTTCCATCTGGTTGAATGGGTAAATTATCGTCAGAAACAGATGCTATCATCTTTAAGTTTGGTGCAATATCTCCAGATAATTCTAAGTTGAGTGTAGAATTCACTCCTAAATCTTGATTATTACCAAAAGACACTCCACGTGAAATACTTCCGGATTTAGAAATAGATGAACCACCAAAAACATCAGAGACATCGTATTGATTTGTGATTAAATATTTTTCCCAATCTCCTTTTTTTTGGTTATAAATAATACTTGTATCTCTGGAGCTATAGACCTTCGCTAAATTAAATGGTAAGACACGATAAACAACCCTAATTGAATCGTCTAATCCAGTTATTAATGCAAAACGAGCTTTGGTATGATCCAAATAATAGGCTTCAAAAGGCAATATTTCAGCCCCATGAAATACTTGAAATGAATTTGGGTAAATGGATAAGGTGTCTAAAACTAACGTGTCAGTTGACGCTTTAAATGTATATGTACGCAAGCTTGTCGTCTGTGAAAAGCTTTCCACAGCACTTAACAAAAGGATTACTAATAAACATATATGGCGTAAACTTGACATGCGTACGAATGTACAACGTTGAAAGCAGAAAAATCGTGTTTGTAATGGAAAAAAGAAATAGCGTAAAAGTTTAATGCGCTCAAATAATAATCAGTGATGATTGTTAGAAATGAGATAATCCGCAAATAATTTAACACTAATTAATTGCGATTATCACAACTGCATCTGCACGCCTTGCGCAATTCAGTTTTGAATGCCATTTATCTGCATCTACATTTGACTCAATCAAAAATGATTTTAACCATTTATTTAAAACACCAAAAAGTATGAAAAAGAAAATTTTAAGTTTGACTTTATTTAGCGTTTGTAGTTTAGCGAATGTTTTTTCACAAGGGTTTTTTACAGAGATATCGGGAGGATATTCATATATGCTCGCTCCACAGGAAATTGGTACAAATGAATCTACAATAGATACTGATACGGAAAACAAAGAAGAGTACGAGTCGGTGAAAGGATCGTATGGGCAGGGGACGAATTTTGGATTGAAGCTCGGTTATATGATTAATTCGAATTTTGGCTTCGATCTTAACACCAGCTATTTAATCAGTTCAAAATTTGAATCTTCCGATAGTTATAAGTATACTTATGATTGGGGAGAAAATGTTGAAGGATCTACAGACAGGTTAGATCAAGCTAAAATGCTGCGCTTTAATCCATCTTTCATTATGTCAATGGGCAATGAAAAAATATCACCTTTTACAAAAATTGGAGTTGTTTTTGGAATAGGCTCCGTTGAACAGAACTTTGAATCAAGTGGTTCAGATGGAGTTTATAAATATACCCGTCTTTTGAATGGTGGACTCTCTATTGGAGCTTCCGCAGAAATAGGCCTTAAATTAAAATTAACAGAAAAACTTTCTTTTGTTGGCGCAGTGAACTTTTTAGCAATGAATTACGCTCCTAAAAAAGGTGAATATACATCAGTAACTTATAATGGTATGGATATGTTAGATTTGTTGCAAACATCAGATAAAGAAGTAGAATTTGTTGATGGATATTCAGTCTCTAATTCTGACCCAGACAATTCAAATCAGCCAAGTAAAGAACTAAAGATGTATATGCCTTTTAGTAGTGTTGGTTTAAATGTTGGAATTCGTTTCAGTCTGTAATATTTGTTTTAATTGTTGCCTAAACACCTGCTTTAATATTATGTTTTCAAAAATAAGGTAGGTGTTTTTATTTTCTAAAAATTGTGATTTGAAATTTTCCCTTTAGTATAAACTTAGACTTAGTTCTTTTGAAAATAAGTCAGTATATTTCAAGGAGTTACTCGTATTTAAAATAGAATATTATTTGGATTTGGTGAAATTTTTCTAACCGATAATATGCACACCTCATTCACCGTAAGTAAATCTATAGAAGAGAGGTAAGTCAAATTTCAAACTAGGAATAGTGCATTTTTTTATTTAAAATTAATTGCACAAAAAAATCCCTTCCGAATTCGAAAGGGATTTTAATCAAATTTTAAGCTTGATTAAGCTACTACATTCTTATAACTTTCAACACTTGGACAAGAACAAACTAAGTTTCTATCTCCATACGCATTGTCAACTCTTCTAACTGGAACCCAGTATTTAAATTCTTTCAAGTAAGCAACTGGATATGTAGCTTCTTGAGGAGAATAAGGGTAATTCCAATCTCTATTGATAATACAATCCGCTGTGTGAGGTGCATTTTTCAATAAGTTATTTTCTTTGTCCGCTTTACCGTTTTCTATTGCAGCAATTTCTTTACGAATAGATTGCATTGCGATAATGAAACGATCTAATTCATCTTTATCTTCTGATTCAGTTGGTTCAATCATCAAGGTTCCAGCAACTGGGAAAGAGACAGTAGGAGCGTGGAAACCATAATCGATTAATCGTTTAGCGATATCTGCAACTTCAACCTCAGAAGTTTTCTTGATCTCACGACAATCTAAAATTAATTCGTGTGCCACAGTTCCGTTTTTACCTGTGTAAAGAATATCGTAATCACCTTTCAATGATGCTGCAATATAATTTGCATTTAAAATTGCAATTTCAGTTGATTCTCTTAATCCAATTGCACCAAGCATTTTGATGTAACCGAAAGAAATCAATAAAATCAATGCACTTCCATAAGGCGCAGAAGAAACTGCATGAATTGCTTGACTTCCACCAGCTTCAAGCATTTTACTTCCTGGTAAGAATGGCGCTAAATGTGCCGCAACACCAATAGGCCCCATTCCAGGTCCACCACCACCATGTGGAATAGCAAATGTTTTGTGTAAGTTCAAGTGACAAACGTCAGCACCAATGTTTCCTGGATTTGTTAATCCAACTTGTGCATTCATGTTTGCTCCGTCCATGTATACTTGTCCACCGTTGTCGTGAATAATAGAAGTAATTTCACGAATACCTTCTTCATATACACCGTGAGTTGAAGGATACGTTACCATCAAACCTGCTAAAGTATCTTTGTATTCAGCAGCAACACGAGCCATTTCAGGAATATCAATATTTCCATTTTCATCACATCCAGTAACCACAACTTCAAATCCAGCCATAACAGCAGAAGCAGGGTTTGTACCATGCGCAGATGATGGAATAATCATCACTTTTCTTTGGTGATCGCCACGCGATTCATTGTATGCTTTGATGACCATTAATCCTGCGTATTCACCTTGCGCTCCAGAGTTAGGTTGCAAAGACATTGCTGCAAATCCAGTACATTCACACAAATCTTTTTCCAATTCACGGAACATTTCCTGGTATCCAGCTGCTTGATTTAAAGGAGCAAATGGATGCATGTTTGCAAACTGAGGATTGGTGATTGGCATTAATTCAGATGCTGCATTTAATTTCATTGTACAAGAACCCAATGCAATCATACTATGAACTAAAGAAAGATCTTTGTTTTCTAAACGCTTTAAATAACGCATCATTTTAGATTCTGAATGATGGCTACTAAAAGTAGGATGCGAAAAAACAGCATCTGTTCTTAAAACAGTTGAAGATAAATTAAGCTTTGCATCTTGGCTAACTGTTCCAGCAGATTTTCCGGTTGCAGCAGCAAAGATTGAAAGAATTGTTTTTACATCTTCTACAGTGTGTGGTTCTCCAAAACTAATTGTCAATTCTGAAGCATTCACATAATTGAAATTCATTTTATGAGCTACAGCAGCCGTTTTAATCGCAGTTGTATTTACACCTTTAACCCAAATTGTATCGAAATAATTAGCTGAACCAATTTCAATTCCCATCGCTTTTAATCCATCTGCAGTTTTTGCTGCTAAAGAATGAACGTTCAAAGCGATTTCACGCATTCCAACTGGACCATGATAAACGGCATACATACTTGCCATAACAGCTAATAAAGCTTGAGCCGTACAAATATTTGAAGTTGCTTTGTCTCTTTTGATATGTTGTTCACGCGTTTGAAGCGCCATTCTCAAAGCCATGTTGTC
>VFKM01000117.1 GCA_009885545.1 Flavobacteriales bacterium | reverse complement strand
AAGTAAGTTGTTTGCTTGGCGTAAATGTATTGCAATGTATCAGTGGTCATTGTCAAATCATCGTTCTTGTAATTCACTTTTCCACTGAAGAAAAAACTACGTGATTCAGGATAGAAATAACCAATTCGACTAGTCAAAACTTCATTGGAAACAATACTTTCTACTTTGCCTCCATGACGGTAAATTCCTTGGCTTTTTTTAGCGTCGTACTCTAATGTGTCTGTCGTTAGTTTGTATTCCAAATCACGCACACGCACATGTCCCCACAATTTAGCTTTTTTCGTTTTACCATTGTAGTAGAGCGAATCACAAAATAAATTGATATCATCTTTTGTAATATGCACATTTCCGTAAGCTCGAACTTCTTGCGTTTTATCGAAATAATGAGCAGAATCGCAGTACATGGTGTTTCCTTGGTAAATAAAATTCACAGAGCCTACGAGTCTGTGTGCACCAGTTTTTTCATTGTAACCGAGTTTGTCTGCACCGGGCAATAATTCAAGAACATTCTTTTGTGTCCAAGCAAATTGTGGCAACAAAAAAATTGCGCCTGTAACAAGCGCAATTTTAAGTATGTTTTTGAATTTGATCAATCCGGTTATTTATTGCTTAAAGTTTGTGTTCTATCTGGTCCAACTGAAACGACCGTGATCGGAACCTCCAATTTTTGTTCCAAATACTTCACATAGTTCTTTAAAGCTTGTGGAGCATCAGCATAATTTCTCAATTCTGTTAAATCTGTGTTCCATCCTTCGATTTCTTCATATACAGGAACTAAGTCAACGCCATCAACATCAAAAGGGAAATAATCCACTTTCTCACCATCGATAATATAATGAGTACACACTTTTATTTTGTCAAAACAGCTTAATATATCCGCTTTCATCATGGATAATTCTGAAACACCATTAATCATGATTGCATATTTCAACTGTGGAATGTCATTCCATCCACAACGACGAGGACGTCCGGTTGTAGCTCCAAATTCACGTCCTTCTTGACGTATCAATTCACCAACTTCGTCATCTAATTCTGTTGGAAAAGGACCACTTCCTACTCGCGTGCAATAAGCTTTGAAAATACCAATAACACTTCCAATTTTAGTAGGTGCAATACCCAATCCAGTGCATGTCCCTGCTGTTACAGTATTTGAAGAAGTAACAAATGGATATGTTCCAAAATCAATGTCTAACATTGTTCCTTGAGCTCCTTCCGCTAAAACTTTTTTCCCGCTTTTAATTGCTTCATTCAAGTAATGTTCGCTATCAACTGCAGTTAAACTTTTCAATACTTCAATTCCTTCCATCCAAGGGCCTTCCAATTCAGCTAAATCGTATTCAAAACCTTCGTAATGTTTAAGGATTCCAACGTGTTTTTCAACTAAAGCATTGTATTTCTCTTTGAAATTGGACATATAAATATCTCCTACTCGCAAACCATTACGCCCTGTTTTATCCATGTATGTTGGACCAATTCCTTTTAATGTTGAGCCAATTTTGTTTTTACCTTTAGAAGTTTCAGAAGCAGCGTCCAATAAACGATGTGTTGGCAATATTAAATGTGCTTTCTTTGAAATAAGTAAACGCGCTTTAAAATCAATATTGAAAGGCGCTAACTTCTCCAATTCTTTTTGGAAAATAACAGGGTCAATAACAACTCCATTTCCTACTAAGTTCATTACACCTTCTCTGAAAATTCCAGACGGAATAGTGTGCAAAACATGTTTTATTCCCTCAAATTCTAGCGTGTGACCAGCATTTGGGCCACCTTGAAAACGAGCAATAATGTCATATTGTGGAGTTAATACATCAACAATTTTCCCTTTTCCTTCGTCACCCCATTGTAACCCCAATAATACATCTACTTTCATTACTTATTGCTTAAAATGATTGATTGCATCTGAAGTCGATGAATAAATTGAAAAGATTTCATTTATTTTCCCGATTTCAAATAGTGTTTTTACATTTCCCTTGATCGAACATAAGACCAAGTCACCACAATTAATGCGTGAGCGTGTCAATGAACGAATGATAAAATTTATTCCAGAAGAATTGATATGTGTTAATTGATCAAAATCAAAAACCCAGTTGGTCGTTTTTTCTAGTGTTTGTATTCCAATTTCTGCATTTAATTTCTCAAGATGGCTATCAGTCAAGATTTTTCCTTTAAATGACACAACGGCAATTCCGTTAGTAATAGCTATATTGAAATCTAAACTCATTAATTAAGATTTGGATTTTTTTTCATTCTTTACACCATATAAATACAAAGAATGGTGTTGTATTTTCATATCAAAAATTTCTTCGATTGATGCTTTGATATTCTGAATTCGAGGATCACAAAATTCTATTACTTCACCTGTGTCAGTGCATATAACATGGTCATGTTGTTTCGAGCCATGTGATTTTTCAAATTGTGCGATGTTTTTCCCAAATTGGTGCTTACATACTAAATTACATGCTAATAATAATTCAATGGTATTATATAATGTAGCACGAGAAACCCTGTAATTTTGATTTTTCATTTTAATGTACAAGGATTCAATATCAAAATGACCTTGATAATCATAGATTTCTGCAAGTATAGCAAAGCGTTCAGGTGTTTTGCGATGCCCGTTTTGCTCTAGGTAAGCCGAAAAAATATTTTTTACAGTTATCTGTAATTCCTGACTCGACATAATTTCTTAGCGGAAAAGGACAAATTTAGTTATTTATTTTGGTTCAGTTTCGAATGAAATGTGTTGTTTTCACTTCGTTTATCAACATACTTTGTGAAATAATGTTGATAAATGTTAGTCAACATTACTTTCAATATAATCAATCAAAGAATGAATTATTTTGATATGAATTTCTTGAGCACGATCAGCATAATCTGAGTAAGGGGCACGAATTTCAATATCACATAAATTGGCCATTTCGCCGCCTGTTTTTCCAGTTAGTCCAATTACAGTTATGCCATTTGCTTTTGCGACCTTAATTGCTTCTAATATATTTTTTGAATTTCCTGAAGTTGAAATAGCTAATAAGACATCACCTTTTCTTCCAATTGCTTCTAAATAACGTGAGAAAACAAAATCGTAACCATAATCATTGGCAACACAACTCATATGACTAGCATCTGAAATAGAAATCGCAGCAATTGCTTTTCTGTTATCTCTATATCTTCCCGTAAGTTCCTCAGCAAAATGCATTGCATCACACAAAGAGCCACCATTTCCACAACTAATAATTTTTCCCCCATTATTAATTGAATCAACCATTAATCTACCTGTTTGTTCAATAAGTGAGATATTCGCAGGTGTGTTAAATTTTTGCAAAATTTCCGCTGCCTCCAAAAAATGGTCTGCTATTTGTTTTGTGCTCATCGCTTTGAATTTTGTCAAAAATAAATAAATTAGAGACGACTTGGTGAAATTCATTCAAACTTGTTATATTTGAATCCGGGGTTACTCCCATAAAAGAACATTATTATGAAGAAAAGCTTATTATTTTTAACAGCAATTGTTTTAACGTTTTCAGTTTCAGCTCAAACGGATTGTTACAAAAAGTTCGAAGAAGCATTTGCTAAAAGAGGTGCATATACTGTAGCCGATGATATGCACAGAAATGTTATAATTAGTTATTTCGAAAAAGAAGGGACTTCTTGTATCTCTGGTAAAGCAAGAGTTGAAAATGGAATGATCATGTCAATTTTTATTCAATATGATGATAATACATATGAATTGCTTGATAAGAAATTTTTTAATGAGAAAAAAACTGCTCCAACAATTATCAATGGAATTTCAGAAATGATCTATACTGCAGATGGCGAGAAATTTAAAATTATTTTTATCGACAAATTGAAGCCGAAATCAAAAACATTGAAGGAAGTTACAATTCCAGACGATTTATAAATCTTCAGTTTTATTATTGAATCCCAACTAAAAAGTAGTTGGGATTTTTTTTATTTGTACAATGAACTATTTCGAAAATAAAATTATTTGGATTACTGGAGCTTCTTCAGGAATTGGTTCTGAAATGGCAAAGCAATTGGCTCAAGATGGGGCAACTATTGTGCTTTCTGCGCGTAATGAAAGTGGTTTAAATGAAGTCAAAAAAGTACTTAAAAATTCAGAGAATCACTTGTGTTTGCCTTTGGATTTAGAACACTCTGAGAATTTCACTTTATTAGCACAACAAGTGATTGATCAATTTGGTCGGATTGATTTTCTTTTCAATAATGGAGGTTTAAGTCAACGATCAACAGTTGCAGAAACTAGTTTGGAAATCGACAGAAAAATAATGGAAGTCAATTATTTTGGCAATATTGCACTTACAAAAGCTGTTCTTCCTTTCATGATTAATCAAAACAGGGGTCACATTGTTGTTGTTTCTAGTATTGCTGGGAAATTTGGGTTCTTTTTACGTTCTGCTTATTGCGCTTCGAAACATGCGCTATATGGATTTTATGAAAGCTTACTGTTAGAGGAAGAAAAACATGGAATTCGTGTTACGATGGCTTCACCTGGAAAAATAAATACTGATATTTCAAAAAATGCTATAAATGCAGTAGGCACAACACATGGTTTGATGGATCACAATCAATCTACGGGTATGTCGGCAGAAGAATGTGTGAAACAATTACTTAAAGCTGTTCAGAAGAATAAAAAGGATGTTTTAATTGGAAACAAAGAAATACTCGCTGTAAAAATAAAACGGTTTTTCCCTTCGTTATTTTGGCGAATCATTAAAAAACAGTCTGCCACATAAAAAAGTCAAAAAAAAACAGCATTCAATAAATGCTGTTTTTTTTTTGACAGGTATTTTTTACCATTGAAATAATGGTCGTTGGTTCATTAAGCTATTGATTTCTGCTTTTACAGATTGAATTACAGTTTCATCATTCATATTCATTATTACTTTGTCAATTAATTCAACAACTTGAAGAATTTCTGTTTCTTTCACACCTCGAGTTGTTATTGCAGCAGTTCCAATTCTAATTCCTGATGTAATAAATGGTGATTCAGTGTCAAAAGGGACCATATTTTTATTGACTGTAATATCGGCCAAAACCAATGTGTTTTCAGCGTCTTTTCCAGTTACTCCTTTTGAACGTAAATCAATTAACATTGAGTGATTGTCTGTACCTCCTGAAATGATATCATATCCTTTTTTGATAAAGGCATCAGCCATAACAGCCGCATTTTTCTTAACCTGAGCCATGTAATTTTTGTAGTTGTCAGTTAGAGCTTCGCCAAAAGCTACAGCTTTAGCAGCAATAACATGTTCTAAAGGTCCACCTTGAATTCCAGGAAAAACAGCAGCATCTAATAATGCACCCATAGATCTTAAATTTCCATTATTCCATTTTATACCAAACGGATTTTCGAAATTATGACGCATCATTATAATTCCACCTCGAGGCCCTCTTAAAGTTTTGTGCGTTGTTGAAGTAACAATATGACAATGCTCCAAAGGATCAGTCAACAAACCTGCAGCGATCATTCCTGCTGGATGTGAAATATCGGCTAAAATAACAGCTCCTACTTCATCAGCGATTTTGCGGATTCGAGCATAATCCCAATCTCTACTGTAAGCAGATGCACCACATATAATCATTTTTGGTTTTTCACGTCTTGCAACTTCTTCCATCACATCATAATCAACTCTCCCTGTATCTTTATTTACGCCATAGAAAAATGGCTTGTATAGTTTTCCTGAAAAGTTAACTGGTGAACCATGCGTTAAATGTCCTCCATGAGATAAATCGAATCCTAGAATTTTATCACCTGGTTGTAAGCATGCTAAAAATACTGCTGCATTAGCTTGTGCACCAGAATGAGGTTGCACATTTGCCCAAGTAGCACCAAAAAGCTTACATAATCTGTCAATTGCGAGTTGTTCCACTTTGTCAACAACTTCACAGCCTCCATAGTAACGTTTTCCTGGCAATCCTTCCGCATATTTGTTTGTTAAAACACTTCCCATTGCTTGCATCACTTCATCACTCACAAAATTTTCCGATGCGATTAATTCAGCGCCATTAATTTGTCTGTGTTTTTCTTCCTCAATAAGGTCGAAAATTGCTTGATCTCTTTTCATTATTGGGTATTTTATTTGGAATAATTTTGATTGTATATTAATTTTAATCCTTCTGGTAACGATGTCGTTGGTTTGTAATTGGTTAAGCTCAATAGTTTTTCAGAACTTCCGACTCTTCTTTCTACTTCGTAATCATAACGCTTTTTTGGAGCCTCTAGATAAATGATTTCAGATTTAGATTGTGTGATCTCTTTTATTTGTTTCGATAATTCAGTAATTGTCCATTCTGCTTCGTTAGCAATGTTAATAATATGACAACCATTAACATCCATTAATCTTACACAAGCTTCCACAGTGTCGTCAATGTATGTGAAATCTCTTGTTTGATTGCCTGATCCAAAAACTGTAATTGATGAATTTTCCATCGCTTGCTCAAAAAACAAAGGTACGACCATTCGCGTATCTTGATTTCCTCCATAAACATTGAAAAAACGTAATGACGTAACATTCAAACCTTTTTCTTGATGATGTGAAGCTAAATAAATTTCATTGTATCGTTTAGCCATAGCATAAGATGTTCTTGGGTCTACCAAAACTTCTTCTGTCAAGGCGCTCTCTATTGCAGAATGGCCATATATACCACTTGTTGAAGCGTACATTATTTTTTTGACATTATTAATAAAAGCTGCTTCAACAACGTTTCTTGTTCCAATAACTTCGACATCCATTGTTTCAACAGGATTATCAGCTACAATGTCAACACCTAAAACTGCTGCCAAATGAAAAATTAGATCACAATCTTTACTAGCCGAAATAACAGCATTCAAGTCTCTTGTATCACCTTTTATAAATTCAACTTTGGAATAAGTGATTTTGTCTAGTTTATTTCCTCGTAATAAGGAATCGAATACAACAACATTATGGCCATCTTCTACTAATCGTTTCGCCAAATTACTTCCTATAAATCCTGCTCCTCCTGTGATTAATATCTTCATTTATTTTTTTTTCAAATATCGTTATTTTTTTTTAACAGTTGACTTTTACATCCTCTTTATAGAATGTAAAACATGTGTTAAAGTACCTGTTTCCGTATGTATTATTCCTTCTTGACTCAATGGATCTTTTCTAACCAAACCAGAAGCATGAATAATTGAACCTAGTCCATCTAATATTCCGACATGTATAACTTTGTTAGAAGGATTATTAAAAAAAGCTAAATCTCCCTCCTCAATATCTTCATAGTTAACATCAGAACCAAACTCGACTTGTTGCGAAGCATCTCGAGGTAGGTTGATGTCAAAGAATCGATAAATGACTTGGGTCAATCCTGAACAGTCAATTCCAAATGGCGTTTTTCCTCCCCAAAGATAAGGGGTGTTTAAATATTCTAAAGCAAGTTCTACTGGGCTTGTAAATTGAATTGAGTTTAAGTCATCTTTAAATGTAAAGTAATCATTCCCAATATTAAATTCAATTGTATTTCCAAAAGGTATGTATGAACCTCTAAAGATTGTTTGACTGCCCCATGGAGTATCTAAAATGCGCGTAATATGTTTTTCAAAACTCAAGCCATTCAGCCAATTATTAATTTCTTTATTAGAAAGATAGTGTATGTGTTTGACATCAACAAAACCTTCATAATTATCTGAAAAAGTGAGTATTTTAGCCCAGGAACCTGAAGTGCTTTCAACTGAAACTAACTCTCCAAACAATAATTGTGTTACCATTTCTGAAGAATCTTGTTCTAGAGAGCGAACAGGCGAAACACTAACAATACAATATCCTTGTCGGACTGACATTAATTTGCTGGAAATTTAGAATGAGATAAAATTGATAATCCTTGTTGTAAATGGCGTTCATTGTGATAAACGACGAATAATAAAGCATCACCAAGTTTCAATCGTACAATTTTGGAAATAGAAATAGGTATTCTTACTTTCCTCATATTTACGTTTTGTGCAGCGTCGATTATTGACAACAACTGATTTTGTCCGTTTTCAAAATCACTAATTTCATTTCCCGTTAAAATCTCTGGATTTATTATCGGATTATACGATCTAGGTGATTTGAATTTACGCTTGACATTTCTAGCATTCCCTAATTTCATAGATTTCCAAGCAGATTTCCCAAGTGGGGTTGAAATAAATAATTCTTTAGGTTCAGTAAAACGTGTTCGTTCAATTTTTGATAATATGGTAGGGTGATAATATTTTGAATATTCATTTAAATGAGCAAAAACATCATTGATGCTCCATGATTCACTATCCTTTCTCCAGTTTTTTTGTTGCACGTTTAAGTGCGCAAATTTTTTCTTAATCAGATCAATATTGGCCTGAGTAATTCTTTTTAATTCTTCTATGAGTTCAAGTGTTGTCATTCTTTCTAAGAAACTATTCAAAAGTAACACGTTTTAAAGGATTAACAATAAAAAAAGTGATATTATTTAACTACAAGTTTAGAGGTCGTTTTATCAAGAATTGTTACTTTCGTCAAGAAGTGAATTTCAAATGACAAACAGGATGAAACCTTTGATTTTTGTAACGAATGATGACGGTATTTCTGCTAAAGGAATAAAATCACTTATTGAAGTAGCTGTAGAGTTTGGTGATGTGCTAGTAATTGCACCAGACAAACCTCAATCAGGAATGGGACATGCTATCACAATGAATCATCCTATTCGTTTGGAAAAGTCAATGTTATATAATAATTGCGAAGCATTTACGTGTTCTGGAACACCAGTTGATTGTGTAAAGATTGGAATTTATGAAATAATGCATCGAAAGCCTGATTTGATTTTGTCTGGTATAAATCATGGGGAAAATGCTTCTTCAAATGTTTTGTATTCCGGAACGATGTCTGCTGCAGTTGAAGGTGCTATGGAAAATATTCCGTCTATCGGTTTTTCGTTAAAGGATCATGACTCAGATGCCGATTTTTCTGAAGCGAAGGAATTTGTTGGGCAGATTATTAAAGATACCTTAAATTCTGATTTCCCTTCACATGTTTGTTTGAATGTTAATATTCCAAAGAAAAGTGATGTGAAAATTAAAGGAATTAAAATATGTAGACAAGCACATGCGTTTTGGGCAGATCGTTTTGATAAAAGATTGGATCAATTTGGAAAACCATATTATTGGTTGACAGGTGAATTTTTAAATCAAGATATGGAGAGAGATACGGATCTCTTCGCATTAGAAAATGGATATATAAGTGTCGTGCCAACACACTTCGATATGACAGCATATAAAGCAATTGAACAATTTAAAAAATGGGAAATATGAAATTTAATAAATGGACATCTCAACATACAAAGGGATTATTGGTGGGATTAATATCTCCCCTAATCTTTGTGCCTTTGACGATTTTAATTATATCCTTAGTTCAAAATTATGATTACGATCGATTGTGGGATCGATTTATATTAAACAGGAATTATAGGGGAATGATTATTTCTGTATCAGTGATTTCAAATTTACTTTGGTTTTATATTTCATTGAATCGTGAAAAATACGCGTTTGCTCGTTCAATTATAATTGCAACCTTTTGTTTTTTACCGTACATTATTTATGTTAAGTTCATCGCTTAAATGGGCTCCATTAAAAATTTAAAACTTTACGTAATTGCCGGTGAGGCATCTGGTGACTTACATGCCAGTAATTTGATGCGCGCATTAAAAAACGAAAGAGATAATATAGATTTTCGTTGCTGGGGTGGAGATAAGATGGAACATCAAGGCGGAAAAATTGTTAAGCATATAAAAGATTTAGCCTTTATGGGATTCATTGAGGTTATTTCAAATATCAGAACGATTATTAAAAATATACGTTTTTGTAAAAAGGATATAGAAGAATACCAACCAGATGTTTTGATTCTTGTAGATTACCCAGGATTCAATTTAAGAATTGCTGAATGGGCACATTCTAAAGGTATAAAGGTTATCTATTATATTTCTCCACAGGTATGGGCTTGGAAGAAATCTAGAGTTCACAAAATCAAGAAATTTGTAGATCAAATGTATGTCATTTTGCCATTTGAAAAAGAATTCTATGCCCAATTTGATTATGATGTAACATATTTAGGACATCCATTGTTGGACGCAATTGGTGATTATCAAAAAACTGCAGTTTCAAAAGAACATTTTCTTGTTAGCAATGATTTGAATACAAAGCCAATTATTGCGCTATTACCAGGAAGTAGAAAACAAGAAGTGTCAGTTAAACTTCCTATAATGTTAGAGGCATTGAAATCTTTTGAAAATTATCAGATAGTAATTGCTGGAGCACCAAGTTTAGAACAATCCTTTTATAATTCACTAATAACAGAGGATGTTAAAATTGTTTATGGTCAAACATATGATTTATTGTCTAATTCTGAGGCCGCAGTTGTAACATCTGGCACAGCCACTTTAGAGACTGCCTTGTTGGGTATTCCAGAGGTTGTTTGTTACAAAGGATCAGCAATTTCGTATCAAATTGCTAAACGATTGATTAAAATTAAATATATTTCATTGGTGAATTTAATCATGAATAGAGAAGTGGTTAAAGAATTGATTCAAAACGAATGTTCATCTGAAAACATTGAAAACGAATTAAAGCACTTATTGATAGGCGGTTACAAGAGAGAACAGATGCTGCAAGATTATAGTGATATGAAGAAAATTTTAGGAAAAGGTGGTGCAAGTGAAAAAGTAGCACAATCCTTGTTGAAAACTATTACTGATTAGCAAAAAATCGATTTTTTGTTGAATTATTTTTGTCTTGTGAAATTTAGTGTCACTTTTTTAATGTTATTAGTTCTTTGGACAGCTAATGCTCAACAGATGAGGATTGGTGTGTTGAGAGGCTATGATGTCAAACGAATAACTTTTTCCTATAATAGCGGAAGTTATTCTATTTTTGGAGACACATCAGATTTTGGTTCTATTTTACCTAATGAATTCATAGAAGTTTCAATTGAAAAAGATAAAGTTAAACTCAAAAAAGGGACAATCGAACTAGGTGATTTTCAAAAAATCTATTTGATTCAGAATAATCTAAATACTTCGCTTGTATTAACATCGAAAGTACCAGTAGTAAAGCAACGTAAGTATGAAGATGATTTTGAAATTTCGTCCAATGGTAAGGAATTAGCACTTGTTAATTTAGTTGATATTGATAACTACCTAGCTGGAGTAGTTGAATCTGAAGGTGGAGGGGGAAGACATATTGAATATTATAAGGTTCAAGCATTGATGAGTCGCACTTATGCTTTAAAGTACTGTGGTAAACATAAAAAGGAAGGGTTTGATTTGTGTGACGGTGTCCATTGTCAGGCTTATCACAGTATGATGCGATATACTCCATTAATTGATTCAGCAGTATATCTAACGCATGATTTGATTATGATTGATTCAAAAAATCACTTGATTGATTCTTATTTCCATGCGAATTGTGGAGGTCAAACATGTGAGCCACAAGATGTTTGGAATGAGGAAATTGAATATTTATCGTCATTCATTGATACTTTCTGTTTATATACTAAACAAGCTACTTGGGAGAAAAAAATTGATAAAAATCTATGGCAAAATTTTCTTGTTGAAAAATACGATTATCCAATTTATGATAGCACATTCGCATCGTTAATTTTCTCGTTCAATCAACCGCAGAGGAAAGCATTTTATATACACCCAGTCTTAGGAATACCTTTAAGGGATATTCGTGAAGAATTCAATCTAAAATCGACTTTTTTTAATTGTCATTTGGAAGGTGAAGAAGTTGTAGTTCAAGGAAGAGGTTTTGGACATGGTGTAGGCTTATGTCAAGAGGGAGCAATGAAAATGGCTAAATCTGGTTATGATTTTATGCAAATTGCTTTGTTTTATTTCCCAAAAATAGTTATTGCAAATTATTCGGAATTAAGATTTTTCGCACAGAAAAACTCAAATTTTTAATTATTCGTATGAAATAACAAAAATTTCTTCGTTGTCACGTTTAAAGAGTTTTTCTTCTCTTGCATAGTTCTCTAATTCGGACGTGTATTTTAATTTTTTTAATGTGAGCTTTGTTCTTGCCAATTTTTTTGAAACTTCTGATTTTTCTAATTCAAAATGAGAGAGTTTACTGTTTTGGTTGATGATTGTAAAGATGTCAATATCGTCTAGAAAAAGTATGTAAATGAAAAACAAACACGTTGTTAATATAAATTTGTTTTTGAAGTATTTCATATGTTTGATCATATTGTAAAATTAAATTATTCAGTGATTCAATTAAAAAACTCACCAAATAGTTATAAATGCAATACTGTTAATAGTGATATTATCGTCAGATTGATTGGTGCACCTTTGAGTTGAAATTGGAACTAGACAAAAAAAAAGCCCCAAATGGGGCTTTAATTAATTAATGATTTCGTCGTATTTTGATTTGAAATCTTCGTCTTCCTCGAACCATTGAGCGACTTTATTCAAAAGTGTTTTAGCTTTGTCTTTTTGTTTTGAAAGAATGTAGCATTCTGCAGTTTGAAAAACGCCTAGTTTCAATATGTCTTTATCTGCTTTACTCCATTCTTCTATTGAAGTTATTTGAGTCAACATAATTTCAGCTTCTTTCCAAGCTGTATTTGCTCCACCTTTATCTGTTTTTCTATACTTAGAAGCGCCATCAAGGTATTTTGATCCAATTGGATTTTTCGTGATTTTTATATATTTAATAACCCAACCTGATGCTTTATTGTAATCTTTTGCATCAATATCATTGCTTATCAATTCAACTAAAGAACCTTGAAATTCTTCTATAAATTCTTGAAAATCAGTTAAAGCCGTTCCGTCTTTATCATTTTTCATTGCTTTCGTCAAGGATGCGATCGCTTCTTTATAAGCATTTTTGTATTTTTCATCATCTGTACCAGAAAGTGAAATTTTGTATAATCCTTTAGTTAACCATATAAATGGCAGAGGATCCTTTTTAAGTTCATCTTTTAACGTATAACCTGATGCAACTTTCACTAATTTCTCATAATTAGCATCTGCATAGAGAATTTTTAAATCGTCGTAATTGGGTGCTTGAGCGTTAACTGTTAAAGCGCTTATAATGAACAGTAGTAAAGGGAGTATTTTTTTCATAACCTTGCGTTTTTTAATAATTTCGAATGATTTCCGACATTTCAATAACTATGCCGAATGTACTAAACAAATTTGTTTACTGCAATCGTTGACATTAAAATGTTTCTATTCTGTACTTTTTATTAGCAAATTTAATATTTCTTGTGCGGCTTTAGAAATTTTTGTGCCTGGTCCAAAAACACCAAAAACACCAGCTTTGTATAAATAATCATAATCTTGTTGAGGGATTACTCCTCCTGCTATCACCATAATGTCCTCACGACCAAGTTTTTTTAGTTCTGCAATAACTTGTGGAATTAAGGTTTTATGTCCTGCAGCTAATGATGAAACACCTAGGATGTGAACGTCATTTTCTACCGCTTGTTTGGCAGCTTCAAATGGAGTTTGAAATAATGGTCCAATATCAACATCGAATCCAATATCAGCAAATGAAGAAGCAATAATTTTGGCTCCTCTGTCATGGCCATCTTGCCCCATTTTTGCAATCATTATTCGAGGTCTACGACCTTCCAGTTTGCTGAATTGATTTGTTAATGTTTTTGCAATAATAAAATCTTTGTCTTCCATAGCTTCATGCGAATATACACCAGAAATTGAACGAATAGTTGCTTTATATCTTCCAAATGCGTTTTCCATTGCAGTTGAAATCTCACCTAATGAAGCTCTATTTCTTGCGCAGCGTATTGCAATTTCTAGCAAATTTCCGCTGTTATCCTTAGCTGCATTTTCTAGTTCGGTAAGTGTTTCTTGTACTTTTGTTAGATTTCTATTTTGACGCAAGTCTTTCAGACGATTCAATTGAGCATCTCTAACCTTTGAATTATCAACTTCTAAAATTTCAATATTTGCTCCGTCTTCTTTGCTAATTTGATAACGATTCACACCAACAATTATATCTTTATCGGAATCTATTCTCGCTTGTTTTCTTGCGGCTGCTTCTTCAATACGCATTTTAGGCAAACCTGTTTCTATTGCTTTTGCCATTCCGCCTAATTCTTCAACTTCTTGAATTAATGACCATGCTTCATCAACAAGTTCTTCTGTCAATTTTTCTATATAATAACTTCCACCAAATGGATCAATGAATGAAGTGATGCCAATTTCTTCTTGTAAGTATATTTGAGTGTTTCTTGCAATTCGTGCAGAAAAATCTGTTGGTAAAGCAATAGCTTCGTCAAGTGCATTAGTATGCAATGATTGTGTTCCTCCAAATGCAGATGCAAGAGCCTCTATGCAAGTTCGAGCTACATTATTAAATGGATCTTGTTCAGTTAAACTCCATCCAGAAGTTTGACAATGTGTTCTTAAAGCAAGTGATTTTGTGTTTGCAGGATTAAATTGTTGAACGAGTTTAGCCCAAATTAATCTTCCAGCGCGCATCTTTGCAATTTCCATGTGATGATTCATTCCAATTGCCCAAAAGAAGCTCAAGCGCGGCGCGAATTCATCGATACTCATACCTGTTTTTATTCCAGCTCTTAGATATTCTAATCCGTCTGCTAAAGTGTATGCTAATTCAATCGCAGCAGTTGCACCTGCTTCTTGCATGTGATAACCAGAAATTGAAATAGAATTGAACTTCGGCATATTTTTCGAGGTGTATTCGAAAATGTCAGAAATGATTTTCATCGATGGAGTAGGTGGGTATATATAGGTATTCCGCACCATGAATTCTTTCAAAATGTCGTTTTGAATAGTTCCCGTCAATTTATCTTGAGAAACTCCTTGTTCTTCTGCAGCTACTATGTAAAATGCTAATATTGGAATAACAGCTCCATTCATAGTCATTGACACTGACATTTCATCCAAAGGAATCTGATCAAACAAAATTTTCATATCCAATATAGAATCGATTGCAACACCTGCTTTTCCTACATCACCTTCTACACGCTCATGATCTGAATCATAACCTCTGTGAGTAGCTAAATCAAATGCAACAGAAAGCCCTTTTTGTCCAGCGGCTAAATTTCTTCTATAAAAGGCGTTTGATTCTTCAGCAGTTGAAAAACCTGCGTATTGTCGAATAGTCCAAGGTCGAATAGCAAACATCGAAGCATAAGGCCCTCTTAAGTATGGAGCAATTCCTGATACATAACCAATGTGTTCTGTTTTCTCAATATCCTTAGCTTGATAAAAAGATCGAAGTTTTATTTTTTCAGCAGTTTCCATTGTAAACTCTGAATTTCCTTCAGAGCTCGTAACTACTGATTGAAAAGGGATTTCACTAAAGTCAATTCTTTTCATTTCACTTGTTTTAAATCAGATTCAAAATTAATTTTCGACATTCCTAAATAGTCATTTTGATTGACGAAATAATTGTTTTCGGTGTTAGGATTGATGAATTTATTAATTCCAATAATAGTTTTTTGATTGTTCAATACTTGATTTTTTCTAATTTCAGCTTTAAGACTAATTTGTGATTTCAAATCAGTTAACGTTTCTAAAGAAAAAATTCCTTCTGATTTCTCAAGATTTTGGAAGAGTGCCCAGCTCTTTTCTCCAATTTGAGTGGTTAGATCTTCTAAAGAATAGCTTCCTCCCAATGGATCTATTACCGCATTAAAATAGCTTTCTTCTTTTAATATCAATGAAATATTTAGCGCCATTCTTTCTGCAAGAATACTTGTGCCTTTCGTTGATTGAGAATCATAGGGTAAAACAACGATCGTTTCAATCCCAGCTGAAACTGCAGACATAACTTCAGTTGTTTGTCTTAATAAATTGGTGTGTGGATCTAATAATGATTTATTCATAAGTCCCACAATACCTGTAATTGAACATTTATCAGTGCTTAAATTTTTTGGGTCATATTGATTGATTATCGCAGCCCAACCTTTTCTAAAAGCTCTTATTTTAGCTATTTCATAAAAATAATTTGCTCCAATTCCTGTTGAAAAATGAATACTTTCTACAGCCTCATTCACTGTATATCCATTCTTAATTAAAGAGTAAAGATAATGATGCCCGGTAGTCAACATGAATGCAACTTCCTGCCAGGTTGTTGCGCCGCATTGTTGAATTGAAAAACCATCGACAAAACAAAATGGACGATGAGTCGCTTTCATTTCTTCTGAAATAGTATCTAATAATTGATCAGAATTATCTAGTGTTAGAAAATCAAAGGAAAATTTAATCGAAGAAGGTAAATTGTTCTTAAAATGATTTTTTAGGCTGGTAAATTGTTGGATAACTGTAAAACGAAATTCTGATTGAATAAATTCCAATTCTATTTCGTTTAATAGCATTTGCCAATTTATTTCAGTTTTATTTTGAAAATCAAAAACCAGTGAATCACATCCTTTTAATAAAACGTCCAACGCTTTTGAATTTGCAGCTTTTTCGTCAGTTACTTTTAATAAATAACCGTTGTTCCAATTGTTGTTTTTCGACTTATATCCTCTTGTAAAAGGAAAGCTCCCAGGTATTTCAATTGATCCAGATTTACTTTCTTGGTGACTAAAAGTAGGGTGTGTCAATTCTTCCAATTCATCTTCACGAAGGAGTTTATTAAAATCATCACCTTTCAATTCTTTTTTCAATTGCTCAATCCATTCTGTTAATGAACTTGATTTGAAATCTTTTTTCAGCTGTATCATTTTAAGTTTAACTTCAAATTATTTTCTTGATTCTTTAAATAAACAAATGTTGTGATCATTGTTGAAATTACTGGGGCAATTATTACTCCTACAATGGGTACTTCATATATTATCAAAAACAAACTTCCACTCATTACGACGAGTAATTTATTTGAAAATGCAAATTGTAAACTTTCATAAATTCCCTTTTTATTACGTTCTAAACTGTAATCGTAAAATGAAAAACCGTAAAAGAATGCAGCTATTATAAAATAGGCCAAGGGATCTAGGAAATCTAAATTTAATATTCCAGATAAAACCCAATAGATTAAAAAAGTAAACATTTCTAAAAGAAGCGCAATTAAGACCACGAAAATCATTCTAATTAAGTCTAATATAACTTGCACCAAATCAAAAACGTATTTTTTACCAGTTAAAGCTGAGTCTATTTTTTCTGATAATATTGTGTTGAATGGGGATAGAACTGTTAATATGAAAAAGATAAATAGTTGATCTATTATAAATTGAATAAAATTAAATGTTCCTTTGACACCAGTGCCTATATAGGAACCTATTAAAGGGATATTCTCAACAACTAAAAATGTGTCTTCAGCGGTTTCAGTGAAAAGAAAAACTTGCCAAAATATGAGTGCTAAAACAAATCCAGGAACAAAAAAAAGTAAATATTTTCCTTTTCCTAGTTCTATGAACATAAAAGAAATTGCATTTATATGAAGTTGAAGTGCTTTCATTTAATTTGTAACACGAATATAATAAAAAGCGACTAGGTAAAGAATTTCAAAAACATATATGATAATGCAGAAAAGGCAAAAATGCCCATTAGAAACACATTGATTCCTGTAAATCCTTGTCTTCTGAAGTAAATGTAATTAAAAGTACTTAGAATAAGCCCCGAAATAAAGGAGTAAAGAAGTATCATTTATTTTGTAAAATTATTGGCATATCTATTGCACTATTTTTTTCGTAAATTTAAAAGTAAAAAATCATGAAAGCAATATCTAAAATCTTAGCGTGCGCAACAGTAGTATTAATTTCTTTTTCTGGTTTGGCGCAAGAATCGAAACCAAACACTGTTCCTATTAAACAATCTGCATCAAAACAAGAACCGGTTAAAGGAGCTGGGTTGCAAAGTACTAAATCTAAATCAAAAGTTCGACCATCAAAATCGGCTAAAAAAGAAGTTGTTCCGGTAAAAGAAATTAGAACAAAAGAATAAAAAAGAATTTATACCAAAAACGCCCAAATAGTTTTTACTGTTTGGGCGTTTTTATGAAAGAAAAGTTATAATTAAAATTAATCTAATATTCCAAATTGCTCGAAATGATGGGTCAAATGCTTTGAATGCAAACGGCACCATTGAGTATAATTTAATTGACCATAATAAGGGTGTAATTCAGTTCTGTTCTCGTCTTGAGCATAATGCTCATCAAAATCTAGCCATTCAAGTAAAAATTCATCGATGGCTAATTCAATTTCCTCATTTCTTAATTCTTCGTTCTTCTTCGCAAATGGAACAACAATCCCTCTTGCCATTGGTTTGTCTGAATCAAGAAACATCTGCATTTTTTCAATTTTATCTTCGGGTATTTCCAGTGGAAATTTCACCTTCCCAGAAGCAATTTTTATAGTGTCAGTTAAATGTTCAACCATTCTTTGTGACGACATATCGCCCCAAACTGGCATTGTTTCTGAAGTTAATTTATCCAATTTTGGAATAATTTCAGAAATATCAATTTCAATAAATTTCATGTGTTTTATTTTTTTCCAATTAATATGTTCAGGCTACTTGGAACTACTTGAATATTCAATACATTTCTCACATCAAATGGTTCCCCATCGTAATGTGCGATATTTTGAGATAAGGTAATTCGTGCTTTTTCAAAAGAAATAACTTCCGAGTATTTCGATTTATGCACTGTTCTTTTGAAAAAACGATAAACGACACTAGGAGCTAGCCAAAAAGAAAATGGCTTTAAAATGCACAATTCAATTTTTCCATCCGTTACACTTGAGTTCGGTGATACAACAAATCCATTTCCAAATTCAGAAGAATTAGCTATTGTACATAAAACTACAGGCATTGTTTTAATTTCCCCATTTAGGTCAACAGAAACATTTATTGGATTGTATTTTGCAAATTCCCGAATTACCAATTTCACATAACTCCAAAATCCTCTTTTGTGATAATTGTCAAATTTCTTCGCAATTATAGCATCAAAACCATAACCACCTATTCCTAGAAAAGGTTTGTCATTCACTAAAACAGTGTCCATTCGTATAGATGAATCATTATTAATGCACTCAATTGCTTTTGGGATGTTCATTGGGATATTCAAATGTCTCGCAAGTCCATTTCCAGAACCACAAGGCAAGATTGCTATTTTTGTTTGTGTTCCAATCAAAGCTGTTCCAACCTCGTGAACAGAACCATCACCACCAACTGCGCAAACGATGTCGATTCCTTCTAAAGAAGCCTCGTAAGCAATTTTTTTAGCGTGCTTGGCGTATTCTGTGATTGCAATATCGTAATCGAATTTAGAGTGATCCAAGTTGTCTTCAATAATTTGAGGCAAATCACCTTTTTTCCCTACTCCGGAAATGGGGTTGATAATAAATCGGATTCTTTGTTTCATTCAACTACAGTTTTATTATGAATTAAGTCACGATTATAACGTTGAATTATTGCTTTTACGCGTTTTTCAACTACTTTCTTTTCACTATTGTAATAGGAAAGTGAATCATTTGTTAATTCTTTTCGAAAAGTGAAATCATACAAATTTCGTGCCTTTTCATTGGCAAAAGTATACATATGATGACCTTTGAAGTAAAAACATGAGCCTTCAATATATGTAATCGCTTCTCTGTCAGTCTTTTTGTAGTATGATTGTCCGTAAGAATAGAATTTTGTTTTGATGTTTAAAAGGTCTAAAACAGTCGGTAAAATATCCAATTGTTGAAAAATTATTGGTTCTTTTTTAATGGGCAACAGTTTTTTAGGATGGAAAAATACAATCGGAATCTGATACATAAAGCGACGTTGACCATATAATTTATCGATTGTTGATGGTGTGTGATCTGCAACAAGAATAAAGAGTGTATTATTGTACCAAGGTTGTTTTTTAGCCTCTTCAAAAAATTTCCTCAAGGATATATCAGCATAATTAATGGAAGCACACATGGGCTGTTTCCCTTGTTTGACAATCTTTCTCCAATTTGGTGGAATGTAATAGGGATGATGTGAAGACAACGTGAATAATGTCCCGAAAAATGGTTCTTTTAATTTCGTCAATTGTTTAGCTGTCCATGGATTGAAAAACTCATCCAAAATACCCCACGTTTTATCAAAATGCTTGTCATTATTGTATTCTTTTCTTCCGAAATAATGGTCAAATCCAGCAAGAGCAGCGAAACCATCGAAACGCATTGAACCATTTGTTGCACCATGATAAAAACCAGATTCATATCCTTTCTTCTTTAAAATAGAAGCCAAAGATTCAATTTTGTTGTTTCCGTAAGGAGAAGAAATATAAGGGTTATCCATTAAACTTGGGATAGAAGCGAGTATTGAAGGAACAGCTTCAATTGATTTTTTACCGTTGGCAATACCATGTTCAAAAGTAAGGGATTGCCCAATTAATGAATCAAAAAATGGAGTAAATGATGTTTCTCCGCTAAATGAACCAACGAATTCATTTCCAAAACTTTCCAACATGATAATCATCACATTTGTACCATCTGGTAAAATATGTTGAGGTTGACTCACTTGAACTGGATTGAAAATGGCCAACTCTTCCTTTTCTGTATAGTAATTCTTAATCTCTAGTCGTTCCTTGCCATAGGATTTCAACATCGTAAAAGGAGTGTTTAAAACGAGCGCTGAATTTTCAGGATTACTGTATTGTGAAACCTCTATGATTCCAACTGGTTTTAATTGAAATCCACCTCGGCCAACTACGATCAACACAGGCAAAACAATCAAAAAATTAAAAGCCAATGGTCGCCAAATAGTTTTATAGGCTTGGTAAACTTGTTTTGTTTTTCGGTAGAGTAATTCAGAGAATCCAACAAGAATAACGAGAAAAATAATAATCAACCAAAAGTCCTTAATAAATGTTGTCACAAGTTGTGAGAAATCATTTCCTGCACCTAAAATAGCGAACAAATCGAAGGTTGATCGCTTACTTGTGAACTTGAAATACTCTATGTCCATTAAATTCAAGGCAATCATCAAAGTGTTGATGGAATGAAAATAAATTATCAAAATTAACTCCTTGATTCGAAAAATATTTTTTGAAACTGGAATAGAGTGAATTACAATAAAAGGGAGAAAGTAAAGCGAAATTGTAATACAATCAAACCAAAAAGCTACAATGAATTCATTGAAACCGAGATTAGTGAAACTATCAAAATTAAAAAAAAGAAAGAGCACTCTTGTGATCGTCATCATTAGGAGAACGATACCTAACCGCATCAATAGAATTTTAAAACTTGATAAGATAGATTTTTCTTTTTTCATAGATTCTGTCCAAAATTAGGGATTTTTATCCTTAATTTTAATACTATTGTGAAACACATCATACAAAACCACAGAAAATGAAACTACTAGTTACAATCGCACTTCTTTATACTTGCTCATTGAATTTAACTGCTCAAAATGATAGAGCTTATATTATTTATAATTCAAAAGGAAAAAAGGTGAGTTATAAAAAGATGCAAAAATGTGCATTAGCTCAAGAGTATGTTTTCTTTGGCGAATATCATGATAATCCTATTTCTCATTGGTTGGAATTAGAAATGTTGAAGGCTTTGCACACGCAACATGGAACAAAATTACAAGTTGGATTTGAGATGTTTGAACAAGATCAACAAATGTTGATGAATGACTATATGCAAGGAATTGTCAGTGATAAGTTTTTCAAAGATTCTTGCAGGTTATGGCCAAATTATAAAACGGATTATCAACCATTAGTAATGTTCGCAAAAGAAAATAAATTGTTTTGTTTGGCATCTAATGTTCCAAGAAGATATGCTTCAATTTTGTTTAAAAACGGTAGACCAGCATTGGATTCACTATCTGATTTAGACAAAGCGTATATGACTCCGTTAAATTTTGTAATCGATACAGCTTTGTCTCAATATTCGGCACTGCAAGAAATGGAAGAACACATGGAAGGAAGTCACTTGATGGAAGCGCAAGCATTTAAAGACGCAACAATGTCACATTTTATTATGCTTAATAAAAAACCGGAAAACATTGTTTATCACTTGAACGGATCATATCATTCTGATTATCATCAAGGAATTATTTGGTACATTCAACAAGCTCAACCAGAAGCGAAGATCATGACAATTTCAACTGTATCTCAAGCGAATATTTCAAAATTGGACAAAGAGAATCTAGGAAAAGGAGATTTTATTATTTGTGTGAATGAGAATATGACGAGTACGCATTGAGGTTAATTGTGTCTCATTTACCTTATATTTCCAATCCGATGAAAACGATTTTAAAATCGCTTTCATCGATTGAATTAGTATTCTAGATATTAAGAATGATTGATCTTCTACTTATTTTACCTTATCCGCTTTTTCTCTTGCAGTTGCCATAATTGCATCGGCGTTTTTATCGCCTTCTTTTTCTATTCGAACCGCTTTTTCTTCGGCCTCTTTTTTCAATTTATTGCCAGCTACTTCAGCAGCCTTTTTCTTAATAGGATTAGATCCAGCCTCTTTCATTAAATTATCTGCTTCTTTAGAAGCAGAAGAACGAACATCATTTGCTGCTTTTCGTGCAGTTGCTTTAACTTTGTCAGCCTCTTTTTGAGCATCGTCAAGAATTTTTTGTTTTTTGGCATTTAAATCTTCCTTCACATCATTCACTTTGTCATTAATGATAGCTTTAACAGTATCTTTTGCAGTTTCTTTGATGTTATTTATTAACTGGTCTTTCATGTTTCCAGTTGCTTCTAATAATGCTTCTTTAAAGTTATTAGTGATCTTAGGATTCGTAACTGTTCCTCCCATTCCAATTTTCACAGGAAGTTGGTCTGGTATAGCACTTAAATTTAATTTCGGAGCTAATTTGTTTACTTTAGAGATTGCTTGTTCAACTGTTTTAATCATTGCAGCTGGAATTTCTTCTTTCGGAATCAACATCTTAATATCATAATCGATGTCTTGCTCAAAAGAAGTGAATCCAGAAATGTTGGTTTTAATTTTACCCATGTTGACATCAAAAGGCTTCACATTGATTTTTCCATCAGCAAATTGGAATTTAGCTTTGACATCTTTCACAGTTTGAGTCGAAAGTTTATTCATGCTTAATGCTTCGCCCATTTTTTCTAATGGTTTGAATCCGGAAATTGTCAAGGTACTTGATGAAAAATCACCTAACCCTGTTAGTGAAGAATAAATTGGTTCCATCGAAGAAGTTAAATCTGATTTCATTTTGAAATCTGAACTAATTTTCCCTTTACAGAATTTAGCGATTGGAGCGAGTTTTTCAATTGTTAGAAAATTATCCGCCAACTGTTTGATATCGATTTCCTTCAAAGAATAGGCAAAGTTGATTTTTGGTTTTCTGTGATCTTTGGTGTCATAACTTCCGTCTAAACCAATAATTCCTCCCATTGCATTCATAGTTAAATTATTTAATGAAGCAACTTCTTCCTTCATCTTAACCTCGCCTTTCATGTTTTTAATATCCATTTTATTGTAACGCAATGTATTAATTGAGGTGTTCAATAAAAAGTCAATATTATCAGGAATTAATGTTGGTTCTGTAGAAGCGGGAGCTGCCTCAGTTTTTGCAGTCTCAGTTGTGGTTTCGCCCACAGGAACGATATTCATCAATTGATCAATGTCCAAATAGTTACTGTTAAAAGTGAAATTTCCTTTTAACAATTCGTCACGGAACATGTATCCCATGTAGTTGTCAATTTTTCCATTCATTTGGAAATCAGATTTACCTGCTTTGGCGATTAATTTTTCCAAACTTAAATTTTGTGGTGAAAATCTGAAAAGCATTTCGGAAATGTTTACATCGTCATTTAAATCTTTTGTTTTATAGATCATATCTCTTAACTCCAATGTTCCTAGTGCTTTAAATGCTTCATAATCTCCTTTGTCCAAAGCACTCATTCTACCATTAATATCTACATCTGCTTTCAGTTTTCCGGTATAGGATTCACCCTCGGCCATTGGTATTACTTTTTTCAAAGTTGCCAAATCCACTTTTGCTTGGATTTTTGAAATCAATAATGGATCAGTCATTGGGTTGCGCATTTTTAAATTGGCATCAATGGTATTTCCAACAAAGTCTGCATGGAATTTATCTACGTCAATTGTCATTTTGTCCATGTTTCCACCACCAGCGAATTTAGAACCTGCTTTCACTAAAATGTTATTAATCGTTCCAGGAAGATCTGGGTATTTGATGGATGCTTTGTCAATATTTAATTTGAAATCCCATGCAGGCATATTTTTGTCATCCATGATTCCTTTCACCACCCCTCCAAGTTCTAAATTTCCTTTCGAAATCATGTTTTCATATCCAGAATGGTAGAAAGCTGGAATTAAAGACAGAAATTCTTTAAATGTTGCTTTTGAGGCATTTAGTTTCAAGTCCATGTTGTCTTTATTTTCCAACATTTCATAAAAACCATCAATAGAAAAGGTCAAAGCATTTAATTTGAATTCATTGTCTTTCAGAGTAAATTTGGAAGAATTCTCAGTAAACTCCATTAATATGTTGGCAATTACATCTGTCTTAACGTCTGTTAGATAAGAAACGCCGCCCATATCAAATGTGATTTTTTCCATATTGGTGGTTGTTTCAAAATCAATTACGTCCGCTGTTAAATCTCCTGTTCCAACGTGGTCTAAGTTTTTAATATTCAGTGCCATATCCGAAGATTGGTCGTCATAATTCACATTTGCCTTCGTTATGCTATATTCTTTTAAAGAAAGCTTGAAATTTGAAGGTTCTGAAACTTGCTCAGGCGTTTTAACTGAATCTGGCTTCACAATATCATAATTTGCCAGCCCATCACTAAGCACTCGTACATCAAATGAAGGTTCAATTAAATGAATTTCATCTATTTCAACTTGATCACCTGAAACAACACTCCAAAAATCTACGTGCGCGACAAATTGTTTGATATTTGCTAATTCAACTCCCTTGAATTTCCCCATACCAGCCAATTTAGCATCGTTTAATTCGATCGTCATATTTGGAAATGTACTGATGAAAGTTAAATCAAAATCACCTAATGATAATTTAGCATTCAACGATTTATTTACTTCTTCAATTACTAATTCTTTGATTTGATCTTTAAAAAGTAATGGTGTGATTATTAATATTATTAATAAGAAAAGGAATGTAAATCCTGTCCACTTCAAAATTCTCCTTAATAGGCTTTTTTTCTTCTTTACTTTCGTGCTCATATCCTGATTGTTCTATTTTTTACGATATTTGTTATCTTCTCGTTTAAGAGATGTAAAAATAACGAAATAATGAAATAATGAAATGTTTTATTCTATTGCTTGCAGTTTTGTTTTACACAAACACTTTAATTGGTCAAATTCTAATTGGTGGTCCAACAACTCCTACAAAAAAAGAGAAAAAAAAACGTGTTGAATCACCAAAAATTGACACTTTAGGAAATAATAAGATAGCCTCAAGTAATTCGGCTTATTTGGTTGCAAATTGGTCTAAAACAAATCGACTACTTGAGAAAAATGGGGACATTTATGGCGATACATTGGGCATTCGTGCGGATGAAAAAAACCTAACTACTTGGTCTTTTGGAATTGGGATGCAAAGCCAATTAAACAAACATTTCATGTGGGATGGTGGTATTTCTTTGCTCCGTAATGGTGAAAGTTATTCTTTTGTAGGTTCGGATTCAACCTTTTCGTATAAATCTTATTACAATTTTATTTCAATGCCTTTAAGATTAAATTATACGATTGGAAAAGATTTTAAGTTTTATGCTGGTGCAGGAATAATTCCTCAAATGTTCAATGGTTTTCGTCAAGAACAAGAATGGACAACAACCCTTGGTGAAAAAAAAGAAGAGACGATCAAAACAAAAACAGGGTATAATAGCTTTGTTCTAAGTTCTGTTTTTAATATTGGTTTAATGGTGAGTTTTCAGAATAATTGGTCATTGTTGGTATCTCCTGAGGCCAGAATTCAACTTACATCTAGTTATGAGAAATTGAATGGTTATGTTCACAAAGGAAGAGCCTTTGGAATTACATTTGGATTGACAAGAAAATTATAAAAACATGAAAGTAAATGATGTTATTCATTATCTTGAAGAATTAGTTCCAAAATCAAGTCAAGAATCCTACGATAATTGTGGTTTGTTAGTTGGAGATAAAAATTCAATTATTACATCAACATTAATTTGTTTAGATTGCACAGAAGCAGTTGTTGAAGAGGCAATCAAAAAAGGTTCTAATTTAATTATTGCTCATCATCCGTTAATTTTTAAAGGATTAAAATCGTTGACTGGAGCAACATACATCGAAAGAACAATCTTGGCGTGTATTAAAAATGACATTGCTTTATATGCTATTCATACGAATCTAGATAATTATTCGAAAGGTGTAAATTTCGAAATTGGTCAACGACTTGGGTTGAAAAATCTGAAAGTTTTAGCGCCGAAAAATGGGGTTTTATATAAGTTGAGTGTTTTTGTTCCTCAAGATCATCTTATTTCTTTGAATACAGCTGTATTTGAATCTGGAGCGGGTAAAATTGGAAATTACGAAGAATGTCATTTCAATTCTGTTGGAACTGGAACATTTAAACCAGTAAATGATGCAAATCCTTTTTCTGGTGAACTAAATAAATTAAATGAGTCCCTAGAAGTCAAAGCTGAATATATCGTTAGTGCTCATCTTATACAAACTGTTGTGAAAGCCATGAAGGAAGCACATCCTTATGAGGAGGTTGCTCACGATATCATTCTTTTAGCCAATGAAAATGAATCAGAAGGAAGCGGAATGGTTGGCGAATTGGAGACAGAAATGTATGAAATAGATTTTTTAGCTCGACTTAAAGAGATATTTCAATGTGGAAGTATTCGCCATACAGCTTTTTTAAATAAAAAAATAAAAACAGTTGCTTTTTGTGGCGGTTCTGGAAGTTTTTTATTGAATCGAGCAAAACGCTTAAATGCAGATGTTTATATCACGGGAGATTTTAAATACCATGAGTTTTTTGATGCTGAAAATCAAATTTTGATCGCAGATATTGGTCATTATGAAAGTGAACAATATACTTCTGATTTAATTGCTGATATATTGAAGAAAAAATTTACTACCTTTGCCGTTCATAAAACGGTAATAAATACGAATCCTATTAATTATTTTTAGCACATGGCAGTAACTGCGACTAAAAAAGAGGTATCAGTAGCGGACAAATTGGACGCTCTATATGAATTACAAAAAATTGATTCTGAGATAGATAGAATCAGAACAATCCGTGGTGAATTGCCATTGGAAGTGCAAGATTTGGAGGATGAGTTGGAAGGCTTAGAAACTCGAATTGGTAAAATACAAGAAGAGATTAAAGAAGTAGAAACTGAACTTTTAGATCGTAAAAATGCGACTAAGGATTCTGAAACTGCTATTGCAAAGTACAAAGAGCAACAAAATAACGTTCGTAACAATCGTGAATTTGAATCGCTTGCAAAAGAAATCGAATTCCAAGAATTGGAGATTAAATTGCACGAAAAGAAAAGCAAAGAAGCGAAGTTTAAAAGTGTGAGCAAAAAGGAAATGTTCGAAGAGGCAAAAGAGCGTTTAGAATTTCGTAAGGGAGATTTGAAAACGAAACAAGCTGAATTAGAAGAAATCGTTGGTGAAACACGTAAGGACGAAGAAGCATTGTTGAAGAAATCTGAGGACGCTAAAAAGAAAATTGACGACCGTTTAGTTTTTGCTTATAACCGTTTGAGAGAAAATGCAAAAAATGGTTTATCTGTTGTTCCAGTTGATAGAGATGCATGTGGAGGTTGTTTTAATAAAATTCCACCACAACGTCAATTAGACATTCAATCTAAAAAGAAAGTTTTGGTTTGTGAGCATTGTGGACGTATCTTAGTTCCTAGCGAAGAAGCATAAACAAAAAGGATTTTATCCAATATAATATTAAGTTAAGGGCGGATTAATTCCGCCCTAACTTTTTTAAAGAAGATTCGATTAATACAATTTATATTTATATGTTTACTGCGTTCCTAAGTGGTAAAGAAAGAGTGATGAGTTCAACGATGACTTTAAACATAATACACCTTAAGGCACAATAATAAAACAAATGAAATTCAGCGATTACCATATTTCACCTTTAATCAAGCAACAATTGGAAATAATGGGCTTTAACAAGCCGACTGACATTCAATTTAAATCGATTAAACACATTCTTGAAGGTGAAGATGTAATGGCTGTAGCTCAAACAGGTACCGGTAAAACTGGTGCATTTGCGATTCCAATTATAGATAAATTAGAAAATAGGAACCGCAAAGGTTACAAGGGTGTTCGATGTATTGTAATGGTTCCAACTCGTGAGCTTGCAAAACAAATTTCTGGTGTTTTTAATGAAATTGGAAAAAGAACAACTGTCAAAACATTTGGACTTTACGGTGGCGTAGAACAAGAACAGCAAATTAGAACGTTAAACAACGGATTAGATGTAATTGTAACAACACCAGGTAGAATGTTCGATTTGATCTCTCAAGGCCATTTAGATATTTCGAAACTTGAGTTTTTAGTTTTAGATGAAGCGGATTTAATGCTTGATTTAGGGTTCATGAAAGATATTCAGGATGTCTTGAAATACATTCCTAAAAAACGTCAAACATTATTCTTTTCGGCTACGATTTCAAAGAAAATTAAGTCTTTGGCATACGAAGTCGTAAGTAATGCCATTCGAATTCAAGTATCTCCTAAAAACCCGGTTGCAAAGAACATTGATCATGCGGTAGCTTTTGTAGATATGGACGACAAGCGATTTTTTCTAGAGAATATCTTAAAGGAATACGAGGATAAAAAATTCATTGTTTTTGCTCGAACTAAAGTGCGAGTTGAGCGGGTTCATGCTGCAATGGAAAGAGTAGGAGTAAAGGCTGAAATTTTACATGGAGGGATTGAACAAAAAGATCGTTTTGCAATATTAGATCGTTTTCGTTCAGATCAGAACAATGTTTTGATTACAACCGACGTTGCCGCACGTGGAATAGATATTCCAACAATGGATTATGTTATCAATTATGATTTACCTGACGACGCAGAAAATTACGTTCACCGTTGCGGAAGAACAGGTCGTGGAAATAAACGAGGTCAAGCATTATCATTTTGCAGTGAAGCGGAAAAAGAATTATTAGAAGCTATAGAGGCCTACACAGGTGAAGAAATTGAACAATACACTATCACAAAAGACGAATATCTTGACATTCTGAACGACAGCGATGACGGAAGTAATAATTGGAAAAAACTCCTTGATCAATCGAATAAAGAAGATGGCACTGAAGATGAATGGTAATTTTAAAACTATCATTAGCAATGAATAAATTATTGATTGTGTCAATAAAAAACTAAAAAATTATCGTAGTTTTAGAACATCTATTGCTAAAAACTTAAAAATGAAACAACTACTTTCACTTTGTCTCGTCCTATTCTCTTCGTCTTTAGGATTCTCTCAATATTATGATGCAAATTTCTTGGATGGAACGATCATGTTTAAATTACACCAAGATCCGATATCTTATAACAAAGCTGTGCAAAAGGATGTGAACGATTACAGTTTGATCGTTAATATTAATGAATATCCTGAATTGCAAATTGCTTTATCCGGAATGACCGTGCTAAAATTAGAAAAGCCAAGTTATTTTACCCATAAATCTCAGTTGGAAAATATTTTCAGAATAACCTTTGCTGAAAACAATCAAATCGAAGAAGTACTAAGACGTTTGAAAACTATTACGAATGTTGAATATGCTGAGAAAGAACCGATCTACAAGATCGATTTTATTCCAAATGACACGTATCATGCAGGAAATAACAAATGGTATCACACTTTGGTTGGTTCAGAAAACGCATGGAATATTAGTCAGGGAAGTAATAATATAAAAGTTGCAATAGTTGATAATGCTGTTTTTTGTGGGCATTCAGACCTTACAACATACGCACAATATGATGTCGCAGATAATGATAACAATGCAACACCCCCTTTGGTATCAAGTGTTGATTTTGGATGGTCACATGGAACTCATTGTGCTGGACTCGCTACTGCGGATATGAACAATGGAATTGGAATTGCATCTCTTGGTGCGAATGTTGAATTAATTGGCGTCAAAGCAACACCAAATAGTGCTTCAAATTCTGGAAGTCTATGGTATACATATGAAGGAGTTCAATGGGCTTGTCAAAATGGAGCAAATGTGGTGAGCATGTCTTTTGGAAGCGGTTCGTCATCATCAGCTATGCAGACCTTGATAAATTCTTATCCCCAAGTTGTTTTTTTAGCTGCTGCAGGGAATGATAATTCTACAGCACTTATGTATCCGGGAGCATATAATAACGTGATCTGTGTCGGATCCGTTGATGCCAACGATTCCCGCTCAAGTTTTTCAAATTATAATGGTTCTACCCCATTTGTTGATATTGCTTCACCTGGCGGCTATTCTTTTGGTGGACTTTACAGTACAGTTTATACGTCAGGAGGTAATGGTTATGACCAAATGGGTGGAACTTCAATGGCTACACCATTCGCTGCCGGTTTGGTTGGACTTATGCTAAGTGTTAATCCAACATTAACCCCAACACAAATTCAAACGTGTATTGTTTCAACAGGTGTAAACATCAGTCAAAGTATTGGTCCGAGAATCAATGCATTGGCCGCACTGCAATGTGTTGAAAGTACCTTGACTGGCGATCCTGTTCCTTTTTTCAACGGGACACCGCTTTCAATTATCGAAGGAAACAATGTGACATTTAATAATTTATCAGTTGACGGTGGTAACCCAATCACAAATTATACATGGTCATTTCCTGGAGGTAGCCCATCCTCTTTTGTAGGAATGACACCACCATCGATTCTATATTCAAGCGCTGGAACATATGATGTGACTCTTCAAGTAACAAATAGTCAAAGTACTCAATCGTTAACTCAAACAGCATATGTGAATGTGACCATTCAACCATATGGAGAATGGATCGAAGAAGTTTCCGCTTTCACAACTGCCAATAGAGGGATTGATCATATTTCAATCGTTGACCCTAATGTTGTTTGGGCTTTGGCTTATGATGGCTCAGCTACGGGTGCTAATGTTCAAGAATTTACAAAGACTATAAATGGTGGTGCAACATGGACACCAGGTACTATTAATGTTCAAAATACAAACTTAGGAATTTCAATGATTCATGCTTTTGATGCAAACAAAGCATGGTTAGCAGCATATCCAACTGCTGCAGGACAAACTGGAGGAATTTGGATAACCATCAATGGAGGAACAACATGGACAAGACAAAACACAGCAACATTTAGTAATGCGGCATCATTTGCCAATATTGTACATTTTTGGGATGCGAATATCGGTTTTTGCCAAGGAGATCCTATCAGTGGCGAATTTGAGATGTATACAACTATAAATGGAGGTGCAACATGGACATTGGTGCCTGCTGCCAATATTCCAAATCCTTTAAATGCAAATGAATTTGGTTATGTGAGAGGAATTGAAGTAGTTGGAGATCATGTATGGTTTACAACTAGTCTTGGACGTGTTTACCATTCTACAAACCGAGGAGTTAATTGGATAGTAAATACATCTCCAGTTGCAGATTTTGGTGGAGCCGTTACTACAGGAGTTACAGCTAATCTTTCGTATGCTTCTACTACAGATGGTCTTATTGTCAATAATTCAGGAACCGTATATAAAACCTTGGATGGTGGTGCCTCTTGGGCCCCGGTTGTTACGACTGGTTCTGTATTTACAAATGGATTGTGCTTTATCGAAGGAACGAATATAGCATTCACGACTGGCGCTGCTGCAGGTGCTTCTGGTTCATCCTATTCAGCTGATGGCGGTACAACTTGGAATATTATTGATACTGAACAACATTTGTATGTAGAATTTACAAATCCTTCTGTTGGTTGGTCAGGTTGGTTCAATACAGATGCAGTGACCGCGGGAATATGGAAATGGAATAACCTTTCATCAACTATGGTTCCTGACTTCTCTACATCACCTTTGACAGTTTGTGTGAATACCCCAGTAACCTATACTGATATTACTTCAGGATCTGCACCTGTTTCATGGCAGTGGTTATTTCCGGGAGGAACACCATCAACATCAATCCTTCAAAATCCTGTTGTAACATATGCTGCGGCAGGAGTTTATGATGCTACATTAACAGTTATAGATGCCATCTCACAAACATCAGAAACAAAATTAAATTACATAACGGTTGTTGCACCAGCGAATACACCTAGTGTTATTAGTGGTCCAAATTCTATATGTGCATTAACAACCAATACATATTCTGTTGTAAATGATCCAACTGTAGTTTACAATTGGACAACACCGGTTGGTTGGACTGGTACCAGTTTTACGAATTCCATCAATGTAACAGACAATGCAATTTCAGGTACAATTGAAGTGAATGCTGAAAATGTTTGTGGACCAAGTGTATCAAGTACTTTAGCAATATCTGTTGAACCAGGAGCACCAACGGCATCGTTTACATCATCAAACATCGCTAACGATTATACTTTTACAAGTACATCTGCAGATGCTGCAACATGGGATTGGGATTTTGGTGATGGTGGAACATCAACCGTTGAAAATCCGAATTACGTTTATTTGACAAATGGCACATTCACTGTAACCCTTACGATCACAAATGGTTGTGGAACTGACTTTATAACTCAATCAGTTACAATATCTGGTGTTGGAATCAATGAAAATAACCAAGATATATTGAATTATTATCCAAATCCTTCAGATGGAAATCTAACGATTGATTTTGGTAAAATTGATGGTGAAAAGACAATTAAATTATTTGATCTATCAGGTAAGCAAGTTTTTGAAACCAATACGCAAGAAATGATCCTTGATCTAAAATTAAACGTATCAACTGGATTTTATCATGTAGTTATCTTGACAGAAGAGAAGACTATGAAATTCAATAAAAAGTTGTTGATCAAATAAAAAGCCAGTTGCAAAAAATATCGATCACGCTTTTACATTTGTCGACATGGACGATAAGTTGGGGTATTTAGATAATATTTTAAAGTAATACGAGGTCAAGCATTATCATTTTGTAATGAAGCGGTAAAGGAATTATTAGAAGCGATAGAAGCCTATACTGGTTAAGATATTGAACTATACACTATCACAAAAGATGAATATCTTGACATTCTTAACGACAGCGATGACGGAAGTAATAATTGAAAAAAACGCCTTGATCAATCGAATAAAGAAGATGGCACTGAAGATGAATGGTAACTAGTAACTAGCAATTTGCAACTAGTAATTAGTAACTACCTTAAAGAATATTCACTTCTCTTTCCAAAGTCACCCCAAATTTCTCTTCAATGTCCTTTATAATTCGAGAAGATAAGCGATAAATCTCTTTGCCAGTAGCACTGCCATAATTCACAAGAACAAGTGCTTGTAATTTATGAACGCCATATTGGCTGTACATTTTACCTTTCCAACCAGCTTGTTCTATTAGCCAACCAGCTGGAAGTTTACGTTTGCCTGGTTCAGCAGCAAAATTTGGAATCGTTGGATATGTTTTCAAAATTTCATCCAATACTTTTTGATCCACCACTGGATTCTTAAAGAAACTTCCAGCATTTCCCAGTTCTTTTGGATCTGGTAATTTAGATTTACGAATTGAAATTACAGCCTTACTAATATCCTTTATCGTAGGTTTCGTAACACTCATTTTCATTAATTCACTTTCAATAGCGCCATAACTCGTATTTAAGTTTGGTTTTTTAGAAAGTTTGAATGAAACGGATAATATTACATATTGTCCCTTCAACTTATTTTTAAAAACACTTTCTCTATAGCCAAATTCACACGCTTTATTATCGAATGTGTGAATTTCACCAGTAGGGATGTGAAATGCCTCTAATTCAAGAAATACATCTTTTATCTCAACGCCATATGCACCAATATTTTGCATTGGACTTGCACCTACACTTCCTGGAATTAAACTGAGATTTTCAATGCCAGCAAAATTATGTTTGATACATTTATTTACAAAATCATTCCAAACTTCACCAGCTCCAGATTTTACTATTGCTGAGTCAGGTGTTTCTTCAACAATTTCAAATCCTTTTATTTCATTGCGCAAAACGGCACCATCAAAATCTTCTGTGAACAACAAATTACTACCTCCACCTAATATTAAGAGCTCATCCCCTGCAAATTTTGTAAGTAAATTTTTTAATTCGTCTACGTTTCCAAATCGAGAAAAATGTTTTGCGTGAACTGAGATGCCGAAAGTGTTGTAAGGTTTTAAATCGATATTGTTGAATGCCATAGTGCAAAATTAGCTAATATTTGCTT
>VFKM01000159.1 GCA_009885545.1 Flavobacteriales bacterium | reverse complement strand
TTAACTTCATATTGTTGTTGTTCCAAGAATAAGAACATTCTATAACACCTTTTGTTTCCAAGAAATGTTCGTTTACTTCTTCCGACTTTGAATAGTGACTTTGGTCCACGATTCCTTTCGTGCTAATTAAAACAAACACTGTTTTTTCATCAACAGAGATTAAGCTTATTTCATTATTAGCAGCTGAATTCTCTGTTTGTGAAAAAAGAACACTGCTAAATAGCATAACAAAAATTAAGGTAACGACAGTTTTCATGTGTTAATTATTAGAAATGAATGAAATACGAATTTTACTTTTTGAACATAAACCACGAAAATCAACTCAGACAGAGTTGATTTTATCACATTTTCCAGTAGTAGAGCGTGCATATTTTAGGTTTTGTTTTCGATTAGACGCTAAAGATATCAATTGGTTGTCTAAAATATTAATAAAAAGAACCTTTTTATTAAAAAATTATTAACTTTTCTTTAACATGACCCAATCCACTCCTTTTTTTAATAAATCCAACGTCTGTTTTTCTTTTGAATCATTGATTGGCAAATAGTTATACTCCCAAGATGCATTTGCAGGAAGTGACATTAAGATAGATTCTGTACGACCACCCGAAACCAAACCAAACTTAGTCCCTTTATCGTTTACAAGGTTGAATTCTACATAACGTCCTCTCCTAAGATTTCTCCATTTGATTTGCTTATTAGTTATTAGAATATCCTTCCCACAATTTACTTGATATTTATAAAGTATGGAAAAAGTATCACCTAATTCAATACAAAAATTGAAAATATCTTCTTTTGAACTTTCACTATTAGGCTTAAGATGATCAAAAAATATTCCACCAATTCCTCGAGTTTCATTTCTATGAGGAATATAGAAATAATCATCCGCCCAATTTTTAAATTTTGGATAGAACTCCTTATTGTATTTATCGCAAACCTTTTTTAATCCGATATGGAATTCTTTTGCTTGATTTGGAATAATATAATGAGGAGTTAAATCGATTCCTCCACCGAACCAATAATCGCCATTGTCCAATTCAAAATATCGGACATTCATATGAATAATTGGAATATGAGGGTTTGAAGGATGTAAAACTATAGAAACACCGGTTGCAAAGAATTCATTTCCTTTAATCCCCATTTGCGTTTTCATACCGTCAGTAACTATTCCTTCCACCATTGAAAATGCAACTCCACCTTTTTCAATGACGCTCCCATTTTGAATAATCCGCGTTCTTCCACCTCCGCCTTCCTCTCTCTCCCATTTATCTTCGACAAATAAACTAGAGCCATCTATATTTTCTAAAGCCTTACAAATTCTGTCTTGTAATAATTGAAATTCTGAAGAGATTATAGCTTTATTCATTTAATTCCCTTGAACATTTATTAAATCAAAATTCTCTTGTTGAATAATATAAAAATTGGAATTTTCATACCCATTATTAACACCACTTTGCTTCAATTTAAATTGATTCATTGTCAATTCATTTATACTATTATTTAAGAGGAGAAAAGAAGTAAAATAGTAAAGAACATCAAATCCTTGTACTGCCATTTTTGTCATATCCGCATTATATGTAGACCTGTATTTACGATGTAAATTTTCTGTTTGTGGATATTTATAATTCAAGTCGTTTGGACTGGCAAAATGGAAATTATATTTATTCTTATAATGAGGTTTAACATCATCAAAATTCATCCACTCTTTTGTTCCGTACACAAATAAATTCTCGTCATTAAATTTACTCGTAGAAGTACTTAAATTATTCATGAATTTAACAGCTGAAGATTTTTCATTCGTTGGGAAAACTAAAATATTATTCACTCCTTTTTTCATAAAAGATAAATAGTTCTCAATTGTTGCTTCTATTAATTTTGGTCGCACCCCAACAAATGTTGACGATAAAAAGGTATTCCTAAAGCTTTCGTACATTATCAAATCCTTTTCGCTTGTTGGCTTGATAATAATTACTTGATCTTTCGAATTTTTATTAAGCGTATATTCCGCTAATCCTTTCATCAATGTTGCATCAGAAGGAACGGCATTGTATACAAATTGATTGTTTTTGATTATTGCGCTATTAACAGAAACAGGGCAGACCATTCTAACCATATTTATTTTACACCATCTTGCAACGACATCAACGTTGTCTGGAGTTAAAGGGCCAAAAACCAAATCCATATTATTAAATTCCGGCTTTTCTAGAATCTTTTTTATAGTTAGTGTATCTGTTTTTGAATCATAGATAAAAACTTGTGCTTCCAAACCTGTTTTTTCCAATGAATCAATTGCCAATTTAGCTCCCATGTAAAATTCAGTCGCAAGAGTCGAAATGTAATCTGTATTATTTTCCCCTTTCTCTAGATTGAAAGGTAGAAAAATAGCAATCTTATATTGTGACTTTTGGGGGAATAACAGCGTTGAATCAACACTTCTTAATACTATTTTTTTAACTTCTCTTTTTTCTAAGAGTTGAATTTTCTCTTTTTTAATTGGTATTTTCAATACCTCACCCGGTTTAATTTTTGAATTTTTTAACCCGTTAAAACTTTGTAATTCTTCGACTGAAACCATGTATCTTTTCGAAATACTGTAGAGCGTTTCATGATCAAGAATCAAATGTTGAATGACTGTGTCTTTAAAGGAAATTTTATATTTTAAGGAATCTTCTTTATTAGCTTCAGTTATTTTGTCTTTATCCTTTTGAACTTGAGAAACAGGAACATTTTCACTTATAATAATTTTTTTCTCAACACCTTCCACGGTTAATGTTTGCCCTACTTTTATTCCCAATTCAGCGCTAGGATTTTTTGCAATTATACTTTCAACAGAAACACCGTATTTTTTTGAAATAGCAAACAATGTTTCTTTACTCTCAACTGTATGCATAACAGTTTGAAGTTGCACCGGTAAAATAAGTTTTTGGCCATCAACTAATCCTTTTTCTGTTCCTGGATTGAATTTAATGATATCGTCTACCGGAACATCATAAATTTCATGAATTCCCCACAAAGTATTTCCGGATTGGACAAAATGCACATAATATTTTTTCCCTCCTATCACTTCAGTTTGTGCTGTTTCAGGCTGAGCAAAAAAAGAACTAAAAGACAGTAAAAAAGCAACAAAAATCCAATTCTTCATATTAATAGTTTTATCCAGTTTTACAATACGTATGCCAGAAGCAAATTTACTCCCACTCTATTGTTGCCGGTGGCTTTGAGCTTATATCGTATGTTACTCGATTAATTCCTTTAACTTGATTTATTATTCTATTTGATGTTTTAGCAAGGAATTCATAAGGCAAATGACACCAATCAGCCGTCATTCCGTCAGTTGAGCTTACAGCTCTTAATGCTACGGCATTTTCGTAAGTTCTTTCATCCCCCATTACACCGACTGATTGTACTGGTAAAAATATTGCTCCTGCTTGCCAAACATCATCATACAAGCCATCTTCTTTTAATCCGTTAATAAAAATCGCATCAACATCTTGAAGTATTCTTACTTTTTCCAAAGTTACTTCGCCTAGAATGCGAATTCCTAATCCTGGGCCAGGAAATGGATGTCGACCTAAAATAGTATTATCAATATTCAATGATTTACCTATTCTTCTAACTTCATCCTTAAACAATAATCTTAAAGGTTCCACTACACTCAATTTCATGTAATCTGGCAAACCCCCTACATTGTGATGAGATTTTATCGTTTGTGATGGACCTCCATTTACAGAAACAGATTCAATAACATCAGGATAAATTGTTCCTTGACCTAACCATTTTGCATTTTCAACAAGTTTAGATTCTTCATCAAAGACATCAACAAATACTTTTCCTATTGCTTTTCTTTTAAGTTCTGGATCTGTTAAACCTTTTAATGCAGCATAAAATTTATCTGATGCATTTACGCCTTTAACATTCAATCCCATATGCTGATATGAGTCCAAAACTTGGCTGAATTCATTTTTTCTCAATAAACCATTATCAACAAAAATGCAATGTAAATTATTCCCAATCGCTTTATGTAACAATACAGCAGCAACAGAAGAATCTACTCCACCTGACAAACCAAGGATCACTTTATCGTCACCAATTTGTGCTTTTAATTTTGCAACGGTCTCGTCTACAAATGAATCTGGTGTCCAATCTTGATTACAACCACAGACATCTACCATAAAATTTTTCAAAAGGACTGCTCCTTCTAGCGAATGATACACTTCTGGGTGAAATTGAATTCCAAATGTTTCTTCACCTTCTATATGAAAACCCGCAAATTCAACATCTGAAGTACTTGCAATAACCTTGTAGTTTGATGGAACTTTTTTAATAGTATCACCATGTGACATCCAAACTTGAGAACCATCCGTCAAACCACGAGTCAAAATATTAGAATGATCAATATAAGACAAATGAGCTCGTCCATATTCACGTATAGCAGATGGCAATACTTCTCCTCCAAAATTATGTGATAAATATTGTGCTCCAAAACAAACACCTAGTAATGGTAATTTACCTTTTACAGCTGATAAATCTGGTTTTGGAGAAGCTTCATCTCTTACAGAAAATGGGCTTCCTGACAAAATCACACCTTTAATATTTGGTGTTAATTCCGGAATTTTATTCCAAGGATGTATTTCACAATAAACGTTCATCTCCCTTACTCTTCTTGCAATAAGTTGAGTGTATTGAGATCCAAAATCCAGTATCAATATCATTTCATGCATGGCGCAAAGATACTATGAAATTCAAAAAAATATGCTTAATACAAACTATTTAAAACATAAAATATCAACAATTCTCAAAGACAATTTGTCAGTCAATTTCTATTTGGAATGATTTATGACAAAAATTCACGAAATTTTAAGACTATTTATTAACTATAGCTATCAAATTTCATTAAATTTGAAGCCACTTACAAAAAGAATAACACACACATGATAGCAGGATTATTAAAGAAGTTTTTTGGAGACAAATCAGCAAAAGACACAAAGGAATACCAACCAATTATAGATAAAGCCAATCAATTTTCAAGTGAATTAAATTTATTGTCTGATGACGAATTAAGAGCGAAAACTGCTTATTTTCAAAATCAAATTAAGGAAGGAACACAAGAATTAGAAGACGAATTAACAAAATTGAATGATATTGGTCAAGATCCTAAGACACCAATTCATCAAAAAGAAGAATTATTCGAAAAAATAGATAAGCTCTCGAAATCGATTGATGAAAAAATAGAAGAAATCCTTGCTCTTCTTATGCCTGAGGCATTTGCTGTTGTTAAGGAAACTGCTAAAAGATGGGCTGAGAATGGTCAATTAATAGTAACAGCGCAACAATTTGACCGTGATTTAGCTGCTAATAAAGATGGTATTACGATTGACGGAGATAAAGCAATTTGGCATAACTCATGGACTGCAGCTGGTGCTGAAGTAAAATGGGGAATGGTTCATTATGATGTTCAGTTGATGGGTGGAGCTGTTTTACACAGAGGAAATATAGCAGAGATGCAAACTGGTGAAGGAAAGACGTTGGTAGCTACACTTCCTGTTTATTTAAATGCGCTAGCTGGAAAAGGAGTGCACTTAGTAACTGTGAACGATTATTTGGCAAAACGAGATTCAGAATGGATGGGACCTTTGTATCAATTCCATGGCTTAAAGGTAGATTGTATTGATAAACACAGACCTAATTCTCCGGAAAGAAGACTTGCATATTTGGCTGATATTACGTTTGGAACTAATAATGAATTTGGTTTTGACTATCTGCGTGACAACATGGCAGGAGGCGTTGATGAGTTAGTTCAACAAAAACATCACTTTGCAATTGTCGATGAGGTCGATTCAGTATTAATTGATGATGCTAGAACCCCATTGATTATTTCAGGTCCGACACCTCGTGGTGAAGAGCATGAATTTCACGAATTGAAACCACGTGTGGAATCTGTTGTTGCAGCTCAACGCAACTATGTAAATCAATGTTTAGCAGATGCTAAAAAACTCTTAACAGTCATTACAGGTACTGTTGATTCAGGTAAAGAATCTAAGCAAATGTTGGAAGACGGTGGAATTGCTTTATTAAGAGCACACCGTGGATTACCAAAAAACAAAGCATTAATCAAATTCCTTTCTGAGCCAGGTATCAAGGCTCACCTGCAGAAAATTGAAAATTTCTATATGCAGGAACAAGGTAAACAGATGAAGAAAATTGATAAAGAATTATTCTTCACGATTGATGAAAAAAACAACACTATTGAATTAACAGATAAAGGAATTGATTTGATTTCTGGAGCTGATGAAAGAGATTTCTACATCATGCCGGATATCGGTTCTGAAATTGCACGATTGCAAAAAGAGAATCTTGAAAAAGAAACTTTTTTAGAGCGAAAAGATTCATTGATTCGTGATTACAGCATTAAATCAGAGCGAATTCACTCGATCAATCAATTGTTAAAGGCCTACACCCTATTCGAAAAAGAAGTTGAGTATGTTATTCTTGAAAACAAGGTGAAAATAGTTGATGAACAAACTGGACGTATCATGGAAGGTCGTCGTTATTCTGATGGTTTACATCAAGCGATTGAGGCAAAAGAAAACGTACAAGTTGAAGCAGCGACACAAACATACGCTACAATTACTTTACAAAATTACTTTAGAATGTACCACAAATTATGTGGAATGACTGGTACAGCAGAAACAGAAGCAAAAGAATTTTGGGATATCTATAAATTAGACGTTGTAGTAACGCCTACAAATAAACCAGCTGTTCGTAAAGATCAAAATGATTTAGTTTTCAAAACAGCACGTGAAAAGTTCTCAGCGGTAATTGATGAAGTTGAAAAACTTTCTGCTGCTGGAAGACCTGTTTTAGTTGGTACTACTACCGTTGAAATATCTGAATTATTAAGTAGAATGCTTAAAATGAAGGGTGTTAAACACGAAGTATTGAATGCAAAACACCACCAACGTGAAGCTGAAATTGTTGCTGATGCTGGAAAAGCTGGAGCAGTTACGATTGCAACGAACATGGCAGGTCGTGGAACAGATATCAAATTAGGAGAAGGCGTAAAAGAAGCTGGTGGACTTGCTATCATAGGTACTGAACGTCATGATTCACGTCGTGTTGACAGACAATTAAGAGGTCGTTCAGGACGTCAAGGAGATCCAGGTTCATCTCAATTCTTTGTTTGTTTAGAAGATGACCTTATGCGTAAGTTTGGGTCTGAACGAATTGCAAAGTTGATGGATAGAATGGGACTGAAAGAAGGAGAAGTTATTACACACAGTATGGTTTCTAAATCAATTGAAAGAGCCCAAAAGAAAGTGGAGGAAAATAACTTCGGAATTCGTAAGCGATTATTGGAATATGATGATGTAATGAATGCACAACGTAAAGCAATTTACAAGAAACGTAAGAATGCATTATATGGTGACCGTTTAGATTTAGATATCGACAACATGTTTTATGATGTATGTGAAACAACTGTTCATTCGCACACAAAAGATGGTTTTGAAGCATTCGAGATGGATTTATTACGTTTAATTGGTGTAGAATCTCCAGTTCCAGAAGCTGAATATAAAAGCATTGACAGAGCAGAATTAGTTGAAAAAGTATATGTTGCTTTATGTGAACAATACATCCGTAAAAATGAGAAAATTGCTCACAAAGCATTCCCTCAAATTAAGCATGTTCATGAAACAATGTCAGACAAATACAAGAATATTGTATTCCCACTAACAGATGGTAGACGTGAAGTTCAGATGGTCATTAACTTAGAAGAAGCATACAAATCAGGTGGAAGCGCTATTACTAAATCATTTGAAAAGAATATTATTCTAAGTAAAATTGATGATGAATGGAAAGAGCATTTGCGTGAAATGGATGATTTACGTTCTGCTGTAAACAATGCGCAATATGAGCAAAAGGATCCATTGTTAGTGTACAAATTGGAATCATTTGAGTTGTTTAAAGCGATGTTAGGTAGATTAAATGCTGAAGCAATTGAATTGTTAATGAAATTGGATTTACCGATTGAACAAGAAGTTCAAACAACAAATAAAGAAATAACTCACCAAAATAATTACGACAAAGCTCAATTGAACCAAGACAACTCGAATACATCCTCTTCTGCCCCACCTCGTTTTCAAGGTAGCGAAGGTTATCAGCAAGCAATTCAAAATTCGATGCCACCTCTGGAAAAACAACAGCCTGTTATTGCGGAACCTAAAGTGGGAAGAAATGATGCTTGTCCTTGTGGTAGCGGTAAAAAATTCAAACAATGTCACGGTAAATAAGACCTAACCATATGAAAGGTATTACATCAATTGCTATTATAGGAACTGGAAATGTAGCCTTTCAGCTTGGAAAAGCTTTTTATGACAAAGGAATAGTTGTTAGTGAAGTTTATGGTCGAAATAAACAATTAGCAAATGAATTGGCAAATGTTTGTAAAAGTTATGTTTCTTCTAGTTTACAAACTTTAAAAAGTGATCTTATTTTAATTTGCATAAGTGATGATTCTATAGAATCTATAATCTCACAACTTCCAAAAGATTCTAAAATTGCTTATACTTCAGGTGCCGTGTCGCTTGAAAAGTTTAAAGACTTTAAAGATATTGGTGTATTTTACCCATTGCAAACTTTTTCGAAAGACAAAGAAGTCAATTTATTTGAAGTGCCTTTTTTAATAGAAGCAAACAATTCTTTTTTTTCACAGGACCTTTTTGATTTAGCTTGGGTTTTAAGTAGAAATGTAACATTCGCAAGTTCGGATCAACGTAAAAAGTATCATTTAGCAGCAGTTTTTGTAAATAATTTCTCAAATCATTTAATTTATCAAGCAAAAAATTATCTCGATCAACAAGAATTAAACTGGGAGCTTCTTCAACCATTAATGAAAGAAACTGTGGATAAAATTATTCTTTCAAATCCGTTTGACGCACAAACAGGACCTGCTAAAAGAAATGATCTTGAAACCCTGAAAATGCAATCAAAGATGCTGTCTGGTATGCCTAAAGAAATATACGAACTGCTTTCTGAAAGCATCATCAATACTTACAATCAGCATGATAAGTTATAAAGAGAGAATGAATAAAATCAGCACATTCATGTTTGATGTGGATGGAGTGTTGACAAATGGGGATGTTTTGTTGTTACAAGACCAAATTATTAGATCATTGAATTCTCGTGATGCTTATGCTATTCAATATGCCGTTAAAATGGGGTATAAAATTATGATTATAACAGGTGGAAGTTCAATCGATGTAAAAGATAGATTACTAGGCCTTGGGGCACATGAGGTGCATTTATCTTCCTTCAACAAACTTTCCGTTTACCATTCTATAAAAGCATCTCATAATTTAGTTGATGAAGAAATTCTTTATATGGGCGACGATATTCCCGATTTTCAAGTTATGTCTGAAGTAGGATTGGCAACATGTCCACAAGATGCGGCTGTCGAAATCAAACAAATTAGTCATTATCAATCGCCTTTTAATGGAGGAAGACATTGTGTACGTGATGTTATTGAACAAACAATGAGAGTTCAAAACAAATGGTTCACCTCAGAAGCTTTTGAATGGTAAATAATGAACAAGAAATCGCTACTTCTTTTATTTGCTCTTATCCTACTAAAATTAGTGATTAGCATTCCTTTTTTGAACTCTCAACCAATTGATTTAGACGAACCATTTTCTATTTATCATTCCCAAAAAAGTTTAACTCATCTTCTTACCATATTCAAAACAGAAAACAATCCACCCCTCCATTTTATATTTTTACATTTTTGGGAACAACTATTTGGAATTGGGGCAATCTCAGTGCGTACTCTCTCCCTCCTATTTTCCGTATTAACTATTCCAATTTTATGGCAAATAGCTGCTAAATTTATTAATACAAAAGGTGCAATAATACTTTGTCTGCTTTTCATTTTCTCGGACTTTCATCACTACCATGCGCTTGAGGCACGCACTTATTCTCTTTTAGTTCTTGAATATAGTTTGTTACTTTATTATTTATTAAAATCGTTAATCGATCAAAATGGAGCCAAGGTTGGAAATTACATTATAATTGGTTTTTTGAATGCTTTATTGTTTTACACACATTACATTTTTCCTTTTATTTTATTGTCAGAAGTCTTTGTAGTATTGATTTTTATTAAAGCAATAGATTGGAAAAAAATGCTTCTTTCTTTTGTGCTTTTCGGCGCTTTAACGTTACCTTGGATTTCAGTTCTAGTGACACGGATTGATTCTATAAACACGAGTGGAACGTGGGTTTCAACTGCTCAATATTCTGAACTTTATGGTTTCATTAATAAATTCTTCAACGATCGATGGGTTTTTATGATGTTAATGTTGATTATTGTCACATTTATGTTTTTTAAAAGAACTGAATTATTAATGTTTTTTACAAAAAACAAAAAAATCTCTTTATTACTTCTCACACTGATTGTTGTGCCTTTTTTCGGAGCTTTCCTTCTTTCCAAATATGGTAACATAGCGCTTTTTCTAGATCGGTATTTATTCTTTTTAACAATACCCATTTTTCTTCTCTGCGCACTTTTTTTCAGTCAAAAAGGTCAGCTTGTTTTTTATTCAACAGTTGTATTTATGACGGTATTCATTGCACGATTTGATTTTAAAATAGACAATAACAGAGATGGTTATAAACTCGCTGCTTACGTTAGATCTACAGGGATAAATACAATTTTAATTGCGCCTGAATATTATGATTTAACGTTCATTTATCACTATAACAACAGACTTTTTAAAGATGATTATTTAAGAACTAACGAAGTAAAAAATGGTTTTTATCCTTTAATCAATTCACAAACATTGGAGCAAATAAGAACCAAGAAACAATTTGTTTTGATAGATGCCGATTATTCTTTCTCTCATCCTAAGGATACTACTCAAAAATGGTTAGAAGCTAATTTTAAATTAGAATCTCAACGTGAATTTAAAGGCAATTATTTAGTAAAAGTTTATCAAAAACGTGAATTAGTGAACTACTAATTTACTCGTTTTTAAAACTTGTGCATTTCGTTTAATACGAATAAAATAAACCGCAGAAGCCCAAGTTGACACATCAAACTCACCAGTATTATTGATGGTTTGACCCAAAATCACATTTCCATAAACATCTACAATTTCGATTTCAATCGTTTCGTCAGTTCCCGTATTGACAACAACTATATGTTCAGCAGGGTTTGGATACATTCTAAAGTCTTTCAATTCTTCTATTTGAATCTCATCGACACTTACCAAACTTTCAATTGTAATGCTTGAAAAATCACTCCAATTTATTAGTGGAAAATCATCATTTGGACCCATTTTTAATACAAACACGCTACTCCCTCCTAACATATCACCTTCCATATAACCTGTAAAAATCAATCCACCGTCACTTGTTGGAATTAAATGCTCGATAATATCATCCATTGTAGAAGTTACATTAACAAATGAACCGTCAAAATCAAAATTATTAAAAAATCGAGCTATTCCACAATCATATGTTCCGATGGCAGAAAAATCATTATTAAAATTACTGCCAATGTAATTTTTGGAATTATCACCGTAGGTAGATATTTGATAAAAACCATTATCCCCTAAAAAATGAGCGCCCCATTCACCTAAATATAATCCAGTGACATCCACTTGAAGTCTATATTCATCATCATCACCACCTACTGGGTATTTTCTAACACCAACAGCATTAATCGTTGTCCCTTCGAAAAAACAATCATTCAAAGAGTAGTTCCCATATAATCCGAATTGTTTTACCCATGAAGTATCTCCATTGGCATAAAGTTTTATTATTGCCCCTTTCGTTAAAGAAGAATCTGCATTGTAAATTTCACCAAGAACAAAAAAGGTTGTATCGTTATATTGATTAATCGAATGAGCGGCATCTTCTCCTGATGATCCAAAATTTCTAGTCCATAAGGTGTCTCCATTATGATTGGTTTTAACAATATAAAAATTTTTATCTCCTACTGCTGTTCCTGTTGTTTCTCCCACCATATAGATCGTCGAATCAGCAGTAATGATAGCGTCATGCATTTTTTCCCAGCCTGTATGATTGTAATGTTTTTCACTTATTTGATTCCCATATCTATCTGTTTTAATTAGATAAAAATTATAGGATCCCACACCAAGTGAATTAGAGTGCCCCGCAATATAGAAGGAAGTGTCATTCCAATTCATTACTCTTCTACCCCAATCACTTTCAGTTCCACCATAATTCTTTGACCATTGAAAAGTACCTAAACTATCCAATTTCATTAAAAAAACTTGTGACGGACTGTCATCATAGCTGCTTGAACATCCAGTTATCAAATAAGAGCTATCAGAAAGTTGAGTAATACCTTGTCCATAATCATAACCATTATCAGTGAAGATTTTAAAGAATTTTATTTGCCCAAAACCAAAGGACGTTATGGAAATAAAACTTATTAAAAGGATTATTTGCTTCATAATCTTAATCTTAAACGTAAAATAATCGATTGACCTTTGCCTTTTTTGGAAACCATTCCTATTAGGTCTTCACTGGAAATTCCAATATTAAAATTTTTCAAAGTAACTTGAGAATACATTCCGAATCTTAAAGTAGTATATCCACCATAACTTGCATTAGCACCTAAATCAAGCCATTTAGTGGTTTTAAAATGCACCCCAGCATAAATCATAGGAATATAGGAAATTGAAGGATATATTCTTACGCCGAAGAAACTTTGAAATTTTGAGCTACACATGTTATCTACGATTTTACCTATTTGAATAAAACCTGGTAAAAAGCGAGTTTTTGTAATGGTAGTTGAATCAATTCCCAAGGTATCCAACAAATCCGTGTTTGAATTAAAAGCGTTTACATCACCAATTAATTCATCAAACGAAAAACCATCAAATGTCAATAATGTATCAGCTGCATAGCGAGTAACTTTTGAATTGATATGCGCAACACCAATATTTTTTGCAACAAACTGTATATACGAAGTTTTTCCTTCCCTAATTATTACTGGAATTCTAAAATCTAAATCAACCCCTAAGCCATAACCTTTAACAAAAGTATGATGCGATGCATATTGAAATTCACCATCTAACCTTAAACTAAGCGAATCACCATTTGCTGATTGGAATAATTCTGCCTCTCTTATGTTTCCTTCAGCATAATTTGAGATTGAATATAAATTAAGACTTAAATTAAACTTGCTTTTTTTATTAATAACACCAAATCCAATTTTTTGAAAAGACATTGAAGAAAATCGTGTTCCAGATAAAACAGCATTCTCTCCTAAATAATTCTCATTTCCATAAAAGGTCAATCCAAATAAATCTTTAGAATATAAACTTGACATATAAGAATAGTATCCAGCTTTAATAGTGAATCCGTATTTTTCCTTTCCAAAAAGATTTATTTTCAAATTTCGATATTCAAACTCACTGGACAAGTCCATTCCCAAACGATTAATACCTTTATGAAGATCAAAAGAATTGTTTTTTATATCTGTTGAAATAAACCCTCCTAGCAAGAATTTAGAACTTAAATCTTTCTGAATTGAAGTAGCACTATAATCTGCTACACCTGATAAAATAAATTCTTGATCGTATGTATTTGTATCGTGTTGAATTGGAAGTAATTGTTGGGTAAGTCCAAAAGTACTTATTCCTAGAATGAGCAGTATTAGATTATATCTAATCATAAAATTGCTTTTAAAACGAGTTTTGCTTTCAATTTAACAGCCAAGAAGGCCCCAACTGGTATCGAAACCTGCGTGTTTGCTGATGTGGTTGGATCTGGTGTGTTAAATTGAGATTCTATCGCCACATTTTTGACCTTTTCAAGGTCGTTCAACATTGCCTCGGTTAGAATAAAGTTAACTTCTGAACTCATTTTTCTTATTCCGTCGGCAGGATCAATGTTTCCATACAACGAGGATGTAATTTCTGAACTCCCAACTACTGTATGAATTACGACTCCATCAGCATTCATTAGGAACAATTTTACGTTACCTGATAGAGGGAAAGCATTTGAAGCGTTTAAGACAAATATTCCAGATTCGACATGTGATTTTTCAAGATTTTGTTTAATCTCTAGATCAAATGTGTCTCGTAATGTTAATCCATCAGCCCCAATTGCCAAAGGCATTTGTGCTTTAACTTTTACCTTTAACCTACTATTTGGAAAAATTTCATTCCACCCTCCAGATACATTACCAAATGGATTCATTTCTAATTTATAACCGATAGTATGTGAATTACCTAAATTTTCTAGATACGATTCGAGGTTGCTATTCGAAGCATCAAAACTAACTGTAGTTGTTGAATTTGTCAAAGAACTCCATCCACCTGTAGCTTGATCAATGTAAAAAGGCACACCTATTTGATAATTAGAAAGTACTGCCGTATTTCCTTGGTTATTGGTATTAGAAATGGTTGTTAATAGCGCTTTAGCATCTATCTTCATACCATTTGTTATCTCAAATTGGAGATTAACTGCAGGTAAGTCAATTGTTCCAGCTGTTATATTGTTCAAAAACTCCAGATTGAACGATGTAGTATCCGAAACTACCAAATTCCCAAAATACCCACGTGCGTAGTCAATTTTTATATTTTTTAGCTCAGCATTAACTTTAAATATATGTGAGCTTGTAACATTAACTGATGGACCCGAAGGATCCGTAGATACAACTAATCTAGATTGTAAAATATTATATTCTCCACCAGAAACACCAGTTAAAACTAAATCGTATCCACTAATATCAAGACTTGCGATAATTGATCCTGGATTTGATATTGATCCTGCTGGAACTTCATATTGTTCTAAAAATCCAACACCATTTTTTGATACACCTGGTAATTCAACTGTGAAAAAAGTCTTTGTATTCAACGGATTAAATACTTCCATTTTAATAATTCCGTTACTTACTCTAATTTTTTTCAATTGTATAGAATTGTCGCCAATTGTATGTTCTTCAATCTCATTAACGATACTAAATCCAGGTGGAACAGTAAGACTTGGAACTGTAATATTAAAATTATGAGAAATTAAAGTATCTGGAAGAGTAACAAAATCCTCTATTCCTAAATTCAATATTGTACGCGTTAAATCAACTTGATAAAAGGTACTTAAATCAGCTGTAAGCGTTGAGTCGTTTACAAGATTATTTAATGATAAGGTATCATTTACTAAAGGAGCTATCCAGTTTGAGTCCCAAATTGTTTTTTCTTTACGACAAGACATAAGGGAAATCAACCCGATAAAAGGTAAAATGTATAATTTCTTCACATACTTAGTAACGTTGATCATCTCTTTTTGGTTGGAATTATGCTCTTTCAATAATTGTTGCATACCCTTGACCAACACCAATACACATTGTTACCAATGCATATCGCTTATTGGTTCTTTGCAATTCAAGGGCAGCTGTATGTAAAATCCGTGCTCCCGTCATACCTAGTGGATGACCTAAAGCAATTGCACCACCATTCGGATTTATTCTTGGATCATTGTCATTTAAACCAAGTTTTCGCGTGCAAGCTAATACCTGTGCTGCAAAAGCTTCATTTAATTCCAATATATCCATTTGATCTAAGGTTAGACCACTTCTCTGTAATACCTTTTGTGATGCGTAAACTGGGCCAATTCCCATTATTCTTGGTTCAACTCCGGCAACCGCAGCACCAACTATTCTTGCTAAAGGTTTTAATCCATTTTTATTAACCGCTTCTTCAGAAGCAATCAACAAAGCTGCAGCACCATCATTTAAGCCAGACGCATTTCCTGCAGTTACAGTTCCATCTTTCTTAAAGGCTGGTCTCAAACCTGATAAACTCTCTAATGTCGTCTCAGGTCGAGAAAATTCATCTTTATCAAATATTATAGCGTCCTTTTTTCGTTGAGGAATAATAACTGGTGCAATTTCTTGTGCGAATCGACCATTATTCATTGCAATTGCAGCTTTTTGTTGCGACCATAATGAAAATTGGTCTTGTGCTTCCCTTTCAATACCGTATAAATCAACTAGATTTTCAGCTGTATTACCCATTCCGTCAACGCCATATAGCTCTTCCATTCTTGGATTGATGAATCTCCAACCAAATGAAGAATCATACATTTGAGCATCACGTCCATATGCAGATGAAGTTTTTGAAATCACCCATGGTCCACGTGTCATGTTTTCAACACCACCTGCTATATAAATATCACCAGCTCCATCTTTTATTGCTCGTGCAGCATTAATAGTCCCAGCCATTCCAGATGCACATAATCTATTTACAGTTTCCCCTCCAGATTGAAACGGTAATCCAGCCAATAAACCAGCCATTCTCGCCACATTTCTATTGTCCTCACCAGCTTGATTAGCACAACCAAAAATCACATCTTCTATTAAAGTCGGATCTAAACTCGAATTTCTTTCCATTAAGGACTTAATCACATGAGCACCAAGATCATCTGCTCTGACAGCTGATAATGTTCCTCCAAAACTTCCAATGGCCGTTCTTATTCCATCAACTATAAATACTTCTTTAGGCATAAAATTTGTTTGATTTCATAAAGATAACATTTTTGAAATTGTTGAAAACTAATTTTATCTATCAAATCGATAGTTTGTATTTTAGAGTTCCAAAAAACTAAACAAAACAAAGTGAAAAAGAAGCATCTCCTATTAATAAAGCTATGCGTAGCTTTTGGGATAAACTCATATGCCCAACTTGAGGAACTCACTCCAAGGGAACAAGCGTATAGAGATTCCATTAAAGCACTGAACCTTCAAAATGAAGCAGTTGCTCAAAGTCAAGAAGCCTATAATAAAGGGATTCAATTGTTCTCAGAAAAAAACTATACAGCTTCAATTGCAGAATTTACAAAATCAGTTCAATTAGACCCGAATTTTACGGCTGCATATTACAATAAAGGAGTAGCAGAAAACGAGGCAGAAAAATACAGTGATGCTTCAAAATCATTAAATACACTGATTGAAAAAGATCCTAGTTATTCGAAAGCTTATTTTCAAAGAGGTAGAGCTTTTCAAGGATTAAATGATTATTTGAAAGCTGAAAAAGATTATGAAAAATCTATTTCAATTGACCCAAAGAACCCAAAAGCTTATTATAATTATGGAACTCTACGTTTCTTGCAAGCAGACTACAACGGGGGAATTAAACATTTTACGAAAGCAATTGAATTAGATCCAAATTTTGCTTTTGCCTACAATGACAGAGGAAGTTGTTACCGTATGTTAGGTAATTACCCAAAAGCATTGGTAGATTATGAAGAAGCTGTTCGTAAAAATCCAAAAATGGCATTTGCTTTAAATAATATTGGAACGACAAAAAAGAAAACGAAAGATTATGTTGGTGCAATGGCAGCATTTAACAGAGCAATTTCAGTTGATCCATTGTTCTTTATGGCTTATAATAATCGTGGAGCTACACAAATGGAACAAAACAGAATCGATGATGCGAAAAAAGATTTTGAGAAAGCGTTAGAAATAAATCCAAAATATGCGCCTGCAGCTTCAAATTTAAGTGCAATCTATTTCCGTCAAAAAGATTACAAAAAAGCATTGGAATTAGCTGACAAAGCAATTAAACTCGACGCGAATTATGGAAATGCATATGTGAATCGTGCAAATGCAAAAGAAATGAGTCGTGATATGGATGGAGCTTGTGACGACTGGTTTAAAGCTAAACAATTAGGTGTAGAATTGGGTAAAAATTACTATTCAAGTAATTGCAACGAATAAAGAAATTATAAGATGAAAAAATACATTATAACCGTTATAGCACTTATTTTTACTGTTGTTGCTTTCGCTCAAAACGTAGAATTTAAAGCTGCAAATTTCAAAGAAGACAAAGAAGGCTTAAAAAAGGCCGAAGATGCAATTAAAAAAGGGGATGAATTTCTTGCCCTCGCAAACGATGCAATTTTCTTAGTTCAAAGTCCTGGATTAAACTACCAAAAAGCATTAAAAGAGTATATGGTTGCTCAAAAATTCAATCCAAATAATGGACATTTGAATTTTAAAATTAGTGTTTGCTATGCAAACACTACTGACCCATTCAAATCAATTGAATTTGTTAAAAAAGCATTTAGTTTAGACCCTGCATGTGATCCATTTATGAATTACTATCTTGGTTATTCATTGCAGTTAGAAGAAAAATTTGATGAAGCATCAAAAGCTTATATCGAATTTGAAACAGGTTACAAAAAGGCAGACAACTACTCTAAATTCGTAACACAACATAAAAATGAATGTAAGGCTGCAAAAGCATTAAAAGCAGCTCCAATTCGCGCTTGGGTTGATAACGTGCCAGAACTAAGTTCTGATGCTGATGATTTCGCTCCTTCCATAACAGCCGATGGTGCCGAAATGGTTTTAACTTCAGACCGTTCAAATGGTCATGTTCCAAATGAAGTTGGTGAGTACGATAAAGATATTTACACTTCAACTTTAAATGATGGTAAATGGTCCACACCAAAACAACTTGCTGGACCTATCAACTCTACAGGAGATGACGTTTCGAACAATCTGAGTTATAATGGTACAAAAATGTTACTTCACAGAGAAGTAAATGGTCAGCTTGATATATTTGAAAGTAAGTTAACTGGGATGAATTGGTCAGATCCATCTTTATTACATTTTCAAATTTCATCTGGAAAGGCGAATGAAAAATATGCAGCTTACAATCCTGATGGATGGAGTATTTTCTTCTCAAGAGACAATGACAACAAGGCTAATGGGTTTGATGTTATGTACAGTGCTATGCAAAGTAAGATTCAAAAAGATTTTATGGCAGCATCAATGATAACATTAATTAATTCAAAGTTTAACGATGGTCCAATATACCTTCACCTAGATGATGAGACGATGTATATTGCTTCTGAGGGCCATGAATCAATTGGTGGATATGATATTTTTGTTTCTAAAAAGGTACAGGGTCAATGGACAAAACCTGTAAATATGGGCTATCCAATTAACACACCTTATGACGACTTTTTCTTCGCTGGCACAGCAAATGGGAAATTCGCATATATTTCTTCAAATAGAGCTGGAGGAAAAGGTGGTTACGACATTTACAAAGTTACCTTTTGGGGTCCAGAAAAAACACCAATTACAGATGTAGAAGACTATTTACTTTCTTCAATTGCAATGCCAATGAAAGATGCACAAGTCGAAGCAACTGTGGACGTTAACAAAAAATCTTTTACTGTCTTTAAGGGAATTACGATTGATGCTATGACTAAAAAACCTGTTGAAGCTAACATTGAAATTACTGATAACGTAACCGGAAAAGTGATTGAAACATTTACAACAAATAGTGCTACAGGTAAATTCATTATTACGTTAGCATCTGGAAAGAACTATGGTATCGCTGTTAAAGCCGATAAATACTTGTTTCACTCTGAAAATTTCGACATTCCAAATGGAGCAGCGGACAACTTAGTCAATAAAGTAATTGAATTAAAAAACATCGCAATTGGAAGTAAAATTGCCTTGAGGAACATTTTCTTTGATACAGGAAAATCGGCTTTAAGACCAGAGTCGAATTCAGAGCTAGATCGATTATTAAAATTAATGAAAGATGTACCTACTTTAAAAATTGAGATTTCTGGTCACACGGATAATACAGGTTCAGCTACCATAAATGAAACCTTATCTCAAAGTCGTGCAGAAGCTGTTGTAGCCTATCTTGTAAGCAAGGGGATTCCTGCCAACAGAATGGTTGCAAAAGGTTATGGCGCGTCAAAACCAATTGCATCAAACGGAACAGACGATGGAAAACAACTAAATCGTAGAACTGAGTTTGAAATTAAAGGAAATTAAGAACAAATGATTTCTTTGAGATTTTAACATTATCATTTTTATTATTACCCTAAAAGAAAAGCGAGTTAAACTCGCTTTTTTTTCGAATAAACCTTAGTTTTGAAGAACATAAATTTATACAACGGAGGATATAAACCTTCATATTAAACCTACAAATAGATGTCTCATTTCACTCCTATTCAGGCAAAAGACTTAACTTATTTCGAAGAAATATTAGGCAATCGATGCTATTTTGACTCAGAAAATTTAATTGAATACGGACATGATGAAACTGAGGATTTATCTTACTTACCAGAAGTTGTTTTAAAACCAATTTCGCCTGAAGAAGTTTCCAAAATTCTTTCTTATTGTAATACAAATAATATTGCTGTCACACCTTCCGGGGCTCGAACAGGGCTAAGTGGTGGTTCGTTGCCTATTCACAAAGGTGTCGCGCTATCTATGGAGAAATTCAACCACATTCTTCACATTGATGAAAAGAATCATCAAGTTACAACAGAACCAGGTGTAATCACTGAAGTTTTACAAAATGCTGTTAAAGAAAAAGGATTGTTTTACCCGCCTGATCCTGCAAGTAAAGGAAGTTGTTTTATTGGAGGAAATGTTTCTGAAAATTCTGGTGGACCTAAAGCGGTGAAATATGGTGTTACGAAAGATTATATTTTAAATCTTGAAGTTGTTTTACCTACGGGTGAAATTATATGGACAGGTGCCAATGTTATTAAGAATGCTACAGGTTACAATTTAACCCAGTTAATTGTTGGGTCTGAAGGAACTTTAGCTGTTATCACAAAGATTGTTTTGCGACTTATTCCCCACCCTACTCAAGATTTATTGATGTTAGTTCCATTCTTTAATGCAGAGAAAGCGTGTGAAGCAGTCGCGGCTATTTTTAGAGCAGGCATTACTCCAAGTGGTTTAGAATTTATGGAACGGGATGCTTTAACTTGGACACAAAAATTCACAGGTGATACTACAATTGAAGTGAAAGAAAACCATGCAGCACATCTTTTAATTGAGGTTGATGGGTTCAACCAAGAACTGTTGATGTCGGAATGTGAGAAAATAATGGAAGTTCTAGAAACTTTCGAAACAGATGAAATTCTTTTTGCTGATAGTGAAGCACAAAAAAACAGTTTATGGTCATTAAGAAGAAAGGTTGGAGAAGCTGTGAAATCTCAATCAATCTACAAAGAAGAAGATACTGTCGTTCCCAGGTATGAATTACCTCGTCTTTTGCATCACGTTAAAACAATCGGAAAAAAATACGGTTTGCATTCCGTTTGTTATGGACACGCTGGCGATGGAAACTTACACGTCAATATTATAAAAGGAGATTTAACGGATGAGCAATGGGAAAATGATCTTCCTAAAGCAATTCGTGAATTATTCACAGAAGTGGTTAAATTGGGAGGAACTTTATCAGGCGAACATGGAATTGGCTTGGTACAACAATCGTATATGGACATTGCTTTTACTGAGATAAGTCTTAATTTAATGAGAAATATTAAGACTGTTTTTGACCCAAATGGAATATTAAATCCAGGTAAGATTTTTTTCAGTGAAACAAAATAAATAAAAAATAGACAATCAATATTTGACACCAACCAATGGAGGTAACAAAACTTAGTATTCAAGATAAACTTCCTCTAACGTGTACTAGGTCCGGAACTTGCTGTCATGATAAAAACGTACTTATCAATCCTTGGGAAACAGTTTGTCTTGCCAATGAAAAAAAAATAACGCCAAGAGAATTTCGTGATTTATACTGTGATTTCGGTGGAATTAGATTGAAATTCAAAGGAAAGCCAGACTCTAATGGAAAACAAGCTTGCGATCTTTATACTGACAATTTTGGATGTAGTGTTCATTTGGGACGTCCACTAGCATGTCGGTTATTTCCTCTTGGAAGACAAATTCAAAATGAAGAAGTCAATTATATTTTTGAGGGTAAAATTTTTCCTTGTATTAATGGCTGTCCTAGTGTTGTAGATTTACCTCTTGTAAAGGTTGAAGAATATCTTAAACAACAGAAAACTATTCATTTTGAAGCAGCTCAAGATGCCTATTTAGATATAATGCAAGACATCGCTGACATTGCTTTTATGTTGTTACTTGATACTCAATTAGCTGAATCTGGTGAAACAAACACATTGAAACAATGGAGAATCTTAGGAAATGACGAGCCAGAAATATTAGCTAAAAAAATAGGTAATGAATGGTTAGACTACTTGACACTTCCTGAAATAGTTGATAATTGGGAAGATCCTATTGCTTTTACTCAAGCACATACTAATATACTACATTCTAAAGCTCAAGTTAAAATTGATTGCTTACAAACGAACCTAGAACTACATGAAGCATCTGTTTTAATGATGGGAATTGCTTTATTCCTTGCTATTGGAATTGGCGCAAATAAAAAAGAACTAGTTGAACTTTGGATCGAAACAGCTAAAAATAATGGCGCTAAAGAATAGTATTTACGGAATTTTAATTATTTAAAAAATTCATATCGCCACTTTTCATTTGGCGGTATGAATTTGCTAAATATGCCAAGATAATGCGCATTGCATCAAATGCTTCTTCTGTTTCAGCACTGATTTCCTTTCCTTTCATTCGAAGCAACAGTTTCATATATAAAGCGTGAAACAAAACTTCAATATGATTTTTATCTTTTAGATTAGAACGCTCTTTGAATTCTTCGATATAAGGCGTTCCAGTTTCAAATAAAACACGGTACTTCTCATCATTGGCTTGATTCAACAAGGTATTATGTAAAAAAGATATTTCTACTAATACATCCTTTAAATCATTTAAATGACCTAATTTTTCAATGCGCTGAGATTTCATTTGAGTAATGATGTCTCTGTACCAATCTTTGTATTGTTCAATGAAAGAATTGTCTGGCAATTGTGGACGAACATAACTGTCAATAATGGCTTCTAAATCAAAATCGTACGCACGAATCAAATCCTCTATTTGGTACATGTATAAAACATATTCCGCAATATTTTCTTGTTGCTTTTGACGGGCAATAAACATACTTTTTTACTTCTTTAAATCGTTTTCAATTTCTGCTTGCTGCTGATTTAAAAAAGCTGCAAATTCTTTACTCACGTCCATTGCTGAATTAATGAAATTTATTTGTCCCCCTTGACCATGAATCAATAAGATGTCAATGTTATTTTTCTCACTGAATTGCTTCCCAAAAGCTTCGATTTTCTTACTGATTGTTTCCAATTTTTCCATCGTTTCTTTTTCCAATCGAGCACCTTCATTTTGCTGATATTGCATCAAATCAGATTCCATTTGTTGTGCTCTTTGTTGAATTTGAGCTTGTTCATTTTCAGACAATAATCCACTTCTCAATTTCTCATTGTTCTTCATGATATAATTTTGATAGTCTTTTGATCTGCGCTCAACTTCCTTTTGAAATGCTGTTTGTTTATTCGTAACTATGGCTTCTTCTTTTTTGAAGTATTCGAATGTAGTCTTCAAACTATCACTATTATAAAAAGCAATTTTCAATCCTTTCATGTCTCTTGCCACAACTTTTGGTGTCGAATTTTCCTTCACCGTTTCTTTTTTGCCACATGCCGCAAGACCTAATAAAACAACAGTAGACAATATTATCAATTTATTCATAATCTAATAATTATTGATTTGTATTCTTTTTAAATTCATTTTCCCAATCCGTTCGCATTTCAATGAAGCGTTTCAAACAATTGGCAAGTAATTCTGGTGAAATCATTTTTTCTATTTCATCTAAACTATTTACATCCAATTCCCCAATTTTAAATAATTGTTCAAATTGTCCCAATTCTATCTTTACAATGTATTTGGAATTGTAATTCAAAAGTTGAATTTTAAAGCGATCGTGAGGAATGTCTTTTATTAATCTCAAAGTTTCATTTTTTGACAAAAATAACAGAAATCTGTCGATAGATTTCACATTACAAAAAAAACACCTCTTTGGGAGGTGTTTCAATATTTTGTAATCAATAAATATTAAACCGCAATGGCAATATCCATATCCACATATTCTTTAAAAACGAAAGGAACTTTAACCATATAAGCATAATCCTGACCTACTTCGTACATATCCTCATCTGTCTCTCTGTATAACCATTCGACACGAACGTCGTTTCCAACTTCTGCAAGTTCATTTAGTTTGTACAATAAGAATAAGATCCTTTTCGAAGATGATATGTTGAAATATTCTAAATCTATTTTAACAACAGTAGAACCGTTTGGGTTCAACAAATATGTTTCAAACCAATTTAAAATTGGCAACCAAAATTCATCCGGTTGATCAGGAATTGAGCGGCCTTTAATCTCCATCACACCATTGTTACCATTGAAATGGATAAAAGGGGTCTGTGGAGTAGCAATAATGTATAATTCTTCCATAAATCAATCAATTTATACTGCAATTTGCGTATTATTTTCAAGAGTGATTCAACTTTTCTACCAATGCCAAAAAATGATAGATGAACTTCCATTTTTATCGACGAAAGTAAATTCATATCGTTTAAATGGTAGTTTTGATTGATTAAAATGTGCTTTTGACTGTATATTCAGATAAAAGAACGATTGGTTTGATTATTATTTTCCCCAATGTGAGATGCCTTTTTTCAAGATATTCTTCAATTATTTCTCTTGTATTATGAGCATAACTTCCAACAAAACAAATGGACTGATTTTCAATGTTATATGGCAAGTATTTATCAAAAAACAATTCGATGTTTTCTATATGAAGTTGTTTAATTTCTTGGCTGATTGTGCCGGAAAGCACACGTGATAAATTAGCAATAAAATTTTTAGCTGATGATTCCTCAATTTTTATGTCGAAAAGATTTTTTTTATCAATTAAGGATTCAATTTCTATTGTTGTGTTCAAAGAAAACTCATTTTTCAAATACTTTGCAATTAATAATTTACCAAAGTAAAATCCGCTTCCTTCATCACCTGCTAAAGACCCTAGTCCCCCATATATTTGTTTGATTTTTTTATTCTCAATTTCAGCTAAAACAGAACCTGTTCCTAAAATCCCAATCCATCCATCTTCATCTCCAAAACAAGCTCTTCCAGCTGCTAGAATATCGGACTCGATGAATACTTGATCAAAACCCCAATTATGAAACACATTCTTTACAATTAATTGATTCGCTTCTTTGAAGCATCCAGAACCATAAAAATGAACTTCCAAATTTTCAATTAGAGAATATTTTTTCCAAAAAGCTCTATTTGCATCCATCCAATCTTCATTCATTAAATTAGGATGGTATGAAGAAGTAGAGAAAAAGCTTTTGTTATCTGAAGGATCAATATAACACCAGTCAGTTTTGGTGCCTCCACTATCAGCTATCAAAAAAGATTTTTTCATGTTCGAAAATTAATTAGAATTTTTCATTTCCAACTATGTCTTATTTTTTAATAGGGTTACCCATTTAAATCGCAGAACGTAAAAAGATTATGGCTTGTGAATGTTTCTTTGTGTAAAATAACACAAATGAAGATACTTAAAGAATTATCTAGAAAAGA
>VFKM01000175.1 GCA_009885545.1 Flavobacteriales bacterium | reverse complement strand
ATAATACTTCAATTACAAACTTCAGCTTTAATAATGCAACAAACACTTTCCAAAGTACGGTAATTTTAACTTCTGGTATAAATACATTTGTATTGACTTCGGTTAATTCCTGCGGGACTGATACAGAAACGATCACAGTAATTTTTAAAGAACCAATAGTTGAGGAGAAAATCACAATTTGTCACCGTCCTCCAGGTAATCCGACAAACACACAGGTTTTGGAAATTCCATTGTCTGCTTGGGCGGCACATCAAGCACATGGAGATGTTTTAGGACCATGTCCAGTTGTTGAAGACCCGATTATTGAGGAGAAAATCACAATTTGTCATCGTCCTCCAGGTAATCCAACAAACACGCAGGTTTTGGAGATTCCATTATCAGCTTGGGCGGCACATCAAGCACATGGAGATGTACTAGGACCATGTCCAGATAATAACAACGATGGGTCAACAGGAAATTCTGAGGAAGAAGGGAATAATTCTGGACAATCTGGAGAAGAAAAACCATCTAAGAGCGAGAGCAAGCCTATCGAAGGAACAAATGAAGGGCAAGCAAAACCAGTTGAATTGGAGAAGAAAAAGGAAGAAATTCCACCAGCAACTCCTAAAATCGGTAAGGGAAAAGGAAAAGGGTAAGTTTTTCAAACAATTATATTAAAAAAGCCATTTGTCTATTGATAAGTGGCTTTTTTATGAAATAATCATAGTATTTATTAAGTATTAATTTTTTAAAATCAATTCATCTAATTATATTCGCAGCTTAATAAAGAATATAGGAAATGGCATTAATTGGAAAAATTAGAGAAAAATCAACGTTACTTGTAATAATAATAGGTATTGCTTTGTTTGCATTTATCATGGGAGACTGGGATAAAATGACTGGCGGTAATGAAGACAAGTATGGTTATGGAACAGTTTATGGCGAAAAAGTAGATTACAAAGAATATGATGAAGCGAGTCTTAAATTTCAAGAACAAGACAAAAAACAGTTTACTGAGCAACAAAGAGAATATACTCAAAAAGATCAAGATGCCTCAGCTGATAAAGCTTGGAATTATGTTGTAGAGACAACAATTTTTGAAAAAGAATACGAAGCACTAGGAATAGAGGTTAGTGAGGGTGAATTTGATTCTTATTTATATGGTCGTGATGGTTTTACAGTTCTTCCAGAATTGGCTCAAGGATTTACGGACTCAATTACTGGAATGTTTAATGCGAAATTGCTAGAGAAAAGAATTGGTGAAATGGAATCCTCTGATGATGTTAACGTTCAAAAGCAATGGGAAGACAGTAAGAAATATTATACAGACAAAAGAAAACAAGAGAAATATTTTGCACTCTTGAATCAAGGTCTTTATGTTACAAAACTGGAAGCTCAAGAGGATTATTTAGCACAAAAAGAAATTAAAAGTATTTCTTACGTTGTTAGAAGATACAGTGAAATCAGTGATGATGATATTAAAATTTCTAATGCAGATTTGAAAAAATATTATGAAGAGCATAAAGATGATAAGAAATACGAAAACAAAACTGCAAGTAGAGAAGTTCGTTATTTTGATGTTGTAATTAATCCTTCAAAGAAAGACTCATTGAAGTTTGGCAAGGTTATGAATGAATTGAAAAAAGGATTTCTTGCCTCAACGAATGACTCTCTATATGTTCTAAAAAATAGTGATATGAAGTTTTATTCTTCGTCAAAAATTGCAACTGCAGTTCCTGAAGATCATGAAAAAGCTCAAAAACTTCAATCTTTCCCTAAATATTTAGATACTGTTTTCAAAACAGCTACAGTAGGCCAAATTGTTGGACCTTACGAGAGCAAAGGAGGAGTTGTAATTTCAAAGGTTATTGGATTCACTCCAACTAGATTAAAATCTAGACACATTTTGTTAACTACCAATCAATCGAAAGACAAAAAGATTATAGATCAAAAACAAAAAATGGCGGACAGCTTAATTAAACTTATCTCGAAAGATAATTTTGCTGAGTATGTTACTAAATTTAGTGATGATAAAGGATCTGTTCCAACTGGTGGTTTAATAGATAATTTCATTGAGGCTGATATGGTTCCAGAATTTGCAACTTTCTGCGCCACAAAACCAATTGGATTTATAGGTACTGTGAAATCAGATTATGGTATTCACATTATTGAAGTTTTAGAAAGAGATGCTACCACTTTTCCTTTATTAGCTTCTGTTCAAAAAACATTCAAAGCAAGCCAAGAAACAATTGATAGAAAGGACAGTGAAGTTTATAGCTTGTTGTATGAGTTAGAATCAAAAATGTCAAAGAAAACAGAAATAAAAGCGAAAGTTGAAGTATTTGATACAATTGCAATTAAAGCAGGTTACATGGTTCGTCCATTGAGCCTTTTAGAAGAAAGCCCAAAACTTTATGGATTCACAACGACTTTAGCAGAAGACAAAATATTGAAATTGGCTTTTTCGGATGAAGCTTTAGTAGGAGATTTATCAACTGCTCCAATCAAGGATAAAGATCGTTACATCATTGCAATGGTGTCTTCCATTCGCGAAAAGGGTGCTCCTACATTTGAAGATGCGGAAGTATTGATGAAACGTGATATGATTGAAGAACGCAAAGCACAACGTTTTACAAACCAATTATTGAAAGATAAAAGTTTACAAGCAATGGCTAAACGTGCTAATACACAAGTTATGAAAGGTGAAGTTACATTCGCTAATCCACAAATTACTGGTGCTGGGTATGAAGCTGAAGTTATTGGTGCTTTATTTTCAGGTTTGAAAGACGGTCAAAAAACACTTCCTTTAAAAGGAAAAATAGGTGTTTACGTAATTAGAATTGATAAAACAATTAAAGCGCCAACAACGGGTAATTATAATACTGAGCGTGACCAATTATTAAGTGGAATAAGAGGAGGCTTGCAAGGTCAAGTGTTAAGCGCGTTGAAGAAAAAAGCGGAAGTTATGGACAACCGTCGATTCTTAAAAGCTGGAATTAGAAGATAAGATTGTAAGCAAATATAACAGGGGTGCTTCACAAGAAGCGCCCCTTTTTTATTTCATAGATCCAACCAAGATCTATTAGCGGTGATACTTTTCAATATTATCAAGCTAATTAAATCAGGCAATATTTTTTCCCTGGTAAGGCTTTAATTACTCCTTTCATCTCAAGGTGAAACAGGGCTACATTGATTATTGAAATAGGTTTTTTTGTGCGTAGAGCAATCACATCAATATGTTCACCGTTCGTTTGATCTAAGATAGCACAGATTTCTTTTTCTTGATCAGTTAACTCAACAAAACAGACCCTTTGAGCACCGGATTTAGTTGCTTTCTCAGAATTCCAATTCATTTGCTTCAAAAAATCTTTGCCATTTAACACAAGGTGAGCTTGTTGTTTTTGTATTAAAAGATTACAGCCAGCAGAATGAATTTGACCTACATTTCCTGGAAAAGCAAAGACATCCCGATTATAATCATTGGCTAAATCTGCTGTGATTAAAGATCCACCATTTTTTTTACTTTCAATTACAATTGTGGCGTCAGATAAGCCAGCAACAATTCTATTCCTCATCGGAAAATTTTCTCGATCAGGATTAGTACCTGGAATAAATTCTGTCATCAAACCTCCTTTAAAAAACATTTGTTCGGCAGTAAATTGATGCACTCTTGGATAGATTCTATCCAACCCATGTCCTAATACACCAATTGTTTCAATTTCATTTTTTACACATAATTGATGTGCGCAAATATCAATTCCATAAGCCATTCCACTAACAACTTGAATACTAGCATCTTTTAAAGAGTAAATTAATTCTTCGCACAAATTTTTCCCATATTCCGTTGCTGATCTTGTTCCAACGATAGATATGACTTTTGATGGATTTGGATCAAAATTACCTTTACTATATAAGAGTATAGGAGCATCTTCACATTGTTTTAATCTACGGGGATAATTATTATCAAGATAGAAATGGGTATTGATATTATTTTTTTCAATGAAATTGAGTTGGTCTTCAGCTTTATTAAGTGCATCTTCCCTTTTTATTTTCTTGACAACAGCTTCTCCTATGCCTGTTATTTCCTGAATGTCTTTATAGTTTGTTTCAAAAACTGCTTCCATACTCCCTAGTTTTGATAGAAGTAAGCTTGTCTTTTTTGGCCCAATTCCATATAGAAAAGTTAAAGCAATTTGAAGGTGGATTTGTGTTTGATTCAATGTGAAATAATTTTGTTTCTATTGAATTTACGAAATATTATCAATACAAAAATTATGAATTTGGAGATTTTTTACTTTGAAAAGTGTCTTTTATCGAAAAATGTAAAGGTAAAAAGAGAGAAAATTAAACATTTGTTCAATAGAAACATTGCCTTTAACTATTGTTATAATGCGAATAATTGGTATTTTAGCACCACTTGCTGTTGGATTAATTATAAAACCAATTTATGAAATATATTATACTACTTCTAATCATCGTGCCTTTTTCACTGTTTT
>VFKM01000073.1 GCA_009885545.1 Flavobacteriales bacterium | reverse complement strand
CTTCAAGGTCAAATTCTACTTCGTCATTTTCTTTAATCTTGTCGACTAAACCTGAAACATGCACAAAATACTCTTTGTTTGATTCTGAATCTGTAATAAAACCAAATCCTTTGGTGTCATTAAAGAACTTTACAACTCCTTTACTCATTACTCTTTGATTAGTTAGTTTTCAAGTAAAGTTATATTATAATTTGAAATAGCAAAATTATTTTAGCAAAAAAATGCTGATTTTTTATTTTTTAATGGTTGATTTCAAAGCCATTAAAGTGTTCATTTACACTCCATGCCTGTGGTTTTTCTGCAAACCAAGGTTTTATTTTTGGCCATATTTGACCAAATGTTTCGGATGTTCGGTAGTTTTTTAATGCTTCTTCATTCTCCCAATGACTGTAAGTCATCACAATTGTTGGAGTATTGAGATCTCTTAATAATTTCATGCCTAAACAACCAGGGAAGTCGTTCACTTTGTCTTTCACTGTTTCAAAAAAGATTAAAAAATCATCGATTTTATCTTCCTGAAAGTGAAGTTGTACTATTCGAATCAGCATCAGAACAAAGAATCAAGTGTTTCTCGCGAGCCACGAGGTGTGAATTCAATTCGTATGATATCACCAATACGGACGCCAAATAATTTTTCAGCTCCTCCATTGCTCATATTGGCTCCTCTATTGATTGCAATTTCTAATAAGCCGTTGTTGTTAAATATTGCCACTTTTTCGCCGTTTGGAACAGAATTATAGGTTGCCGAAATTTCATCAATGTGATAATCACGGTTACGGTAATAAATAGTAAAAGGTGTATCTTTACCATATCGTTCAAAAAACGTTTCATGCACGTTAGTGATTAAATTGCCATAATTATCGATATGGATCACATTTCCCTTAATTAGATTAGTTTCAATATGTGCAGAATGAGAAAATGCTTGTTTGAAAGTATCAAAAGGTGAAGCAAAGGATTCTATTTTCTCACCATTCAAGATTTTACATGCAGCAGGCACTAACATGTTTTTAGTCGGAAATTTGAATAAATCCATGCGTGATAAAACGTCGTCCAAACGAAAAAATTGGTCATAAGGCTCACTTTTTAAAAATGCACCAAAAAAACCATTATCATTTGAAATGAAATAATGCCCTTTATATACTAAAACAGAAGGAAAAGAACCTTCAGAACCACTAAAATTGACCATCGGTTCACTATCCACTCCAATAACATGTACGGTTCCTTCAGGGAACTCTTCAAAACAAGAGGAAATATAAAATGCTGCCTCAGAAACATCGAACGGTTTTACGGAATGTGAAACATCAATAATAACTGCAGATGGACAGCTTTTTAAAACGGCTCCTTTGATTGCTGCGACGTAATGATCGCGCACTCCCATATCTGTTGTTAATGTAATTATTTGCATATCCGTTCTTTCGGTCGTTTGAGGAGCCGAATAATTTTCTAATTTTGAACCAAAAATAAGGTTAATCAGTGTAATTTTTGTCAAATCATCCAGAAAATAGTCAGATTGCAAGAGAAAAAAATTGAAATAAGTGGAATAAATCCTGTAGAACTGTTCGGAGTGAACAATTCCAATCTGAAACACCTGAAAAGTTTCTTCCCTACTTTACAAATAACTGCTCGTGGAAATGAAATTACAATAACAGGTGAGGAACGGTTGATGGAAGAATTTGAAGAAAAGTTCGAATTGTTACTGAAACATTTTCATGAGTTCAATGAAGTTACTCAAAATAACATTGATAATTTGATGTTAGAAGGTGGATCAAAATTACTTTCAAAAGATAATGGTTCAGATACGTTAGTCCATGGAAATGGAGGATATAAAATCAAAGCTAGAACTGTCAACCAAATAAAATTAGTTCAAGCGGTTAATGATAATGATATGGTTTTTGCAGTTGGTCCAGCCGGAACAGGTAAGACTTATACTGCGGTTGCATTAGCTGTTCGAGCATTGAAAGCGAAGGAAATCAAACGAATTGTATTGACTCGTCCGGCAGTGGAAGCTGGTGAGAATCTTGGTTTTTTACCGGGCGACTTAAAAGAAAAATTAGATCCATACATGATGCCCTTGTATGATGCATTGCGCGATATGATTCCTCCAGAAAAACTAGCTGATATGTTAGAATTTGGAATCATTGAAATCGCTCCTTTGGCATTTATGCGCGGAAGAACATTGGACAAGGCTTTTGTGATTTTAGATGAAGCACAGAATACAACTCCTATGCAAATGAAAATGTTCTTGACACGTATGGGAATGACTGCTAAATTTGTCATCACTGGAGATATGTCACAAGTAGATTTACCAAATCGTCAGAAATCTGGTTTGTCTTATGTGTTGGATGTATTGAAAGATGTTGATGGAATTGGAGTAGTGAGGTTGGATCAAAATGATGTGATTCGTCACAGTTTAGTAAAGAAAATAATTGCTGCTTTCGATGAAGCAGAATCAAAAGAATAATAGATTTTAACAGTAAAAAAATGAGCAACGCAATAATTAAAACTGATTTTGAATTTCCAGGTCAAACGCATGTTTACAAAGGAAAAGTAAGAGATGTTTACACGCTTGGAAATGGAATTTTAGTGATGGTGGCTTCTGATCGAATTTCAGCTTTTGATCACATACTACCGAAAGGAATTCCGCATAAAGGACAAGTGTTGAATCAAGTTGCAACACTTTTTTTAGATGCAACACGTGATATTGTCCCGAATTGGTTGATTGGCACACCAGATCCTTCTGTAGCGATTGGTTATGCATGCGAACCGGTTCGAGTAGAAATGGTAATCCGTGGATATTTGGCTGGACATTCTGCAAGAGAATATAAATTAGGAAAAAGAATGCTGTGTGGTGTTGCTTTGCCTGAAGGAATGAAGGAAAACGATAAATTTCCTGAACCGATAATTACGCCAGCGAGCAAAGCAGAAGAAGGACACGATGAAGATATTTCTCGAGAAGATATATTGGCAAATGGTATTGTTCCAGAAGCTATTTATTTATTGATGGAGAAATATACTAGAGCTTTGTTTCAACGAGGAACTGAAATGGCTGCTGAACGCGGATTGATTTTAGTTGACACGAAATATGAATTTGGAATTAGAAATGGTGAAGTTATTCTTATTGATGAAATTCATACACCAGATTCATCTCGATTCTTTTATGCTGATGGTTATCAAGAACGTCAGGACAAAAATGAGCCGCAAAAGCAATTATCAAAAGAATTTGTACGTCAATGGTTGATTGAAAATAATTTCCAAGGATTAGAAGGTCAAACAATGCCAGTAATGCCAGATGAATTTGTACAAACTGTTACAGATCGTTATATTGAATTATATGAAGTAATCACTGGAAAAAAATTCGAAAGAGCTGATACGACCAACATTGAAGGGAGAATTCAAAAGAATGTTGAGGCCTTTTTAAAAACGATGTAAAATGATTTCAAAATTTAAACATATTAGTAAAAAGTTTTTGAAAACACATAGCCACATAGTTGAAGTTCAGGATGTAAACACATGATTTTATAGTATAGTCTATGTTTTCTATGTTTTCTATGTGACTATGTGTTAAAATTTTTGTTTCACTTTCGAGATTGCCTTTATAATTATTACACAAATTCTTTTAACAACAATTGCATCCTTTTCACCGTGTCAATGTGTATTTTTGCACCTGATATTTTAGAATAAAACAAATGGAAAAATTTTCAAAAGCATTTTTTTCGATGCGCATGATGGCAACTGGAATGATTGTCTTCCTTTTAGCGATTGCAACTGCAACATTTTTAGAATCTGCTTACGATATTCAAACAGCAAAGATTATTGTTTACAATGCCAAGTGGTTTGAAATATTATTGGTTTATCTTGGGTTGAATCTTATTGCAAACATCTTCAAGTATAACATGGTTCAAAAAGCCAAAATCGCACAATTGACTTTCCACCTTTCGTTTATTGTCATTCTTATAGGTGCAGGAGTAACGCGATACATCAGTTTTGAAGGATTGATGCTTGTAAGAGAAGGTGAGAAATCAAACTTTATTTATTCTTCTGATCCATATGTTTGGTTCCAAATTAATGATGGTAAATTAAAATACACGTATGCTGAAAAGCATTTTATGTCTATGCAAACGAATAATGATTTTGATATTGATGTAGAATTTCCAAATCATAAAACACCAATTACTATTGAATACGTTGATTTTCAGAAGAAAATGATTGATTCTTTGGTTATCAATGATTCGATTAAAGGTGTTGCTTTGGAGATTATAACCGATGGAATGAAATCCAACTATTTAACAAAAGGAGGTTTCTTAATGGTTGGAGAGGAAGCTGTGTCCTTTGAGAAAAACGACGCAATGCCAGGGATAGAGTTGTTTCAGGACGGAGCGAAGATCATGATTAAATCCAAGCAACCATTCCGATACTTGCCAATGGCTGAAATGCAGAAAGCAAGACAATCCGGTAAGGAAGTTTCAGATTCTTTGTTTGTCCAAGTCGCTGCAGATACAATGGTTCCTTTTCAAACGACTACTTTGTATCAAGTTGGTGCACAACAAATCGTTTTTAAGAAAGTAATTAATCATGCTAAAAAAATGCTAATGCCTTCAGGTAAACGAAATGTTGGATCTGATTATTTAACATTAAAAGTTACTGATGGTTCTCAATCCAAAATTATTCAATTAGAAGGTGGAATAGGAGCAATTCCAGAGCATGCCGTTTTCACGTTGAACGGCTTAGTGTATGAAATGGAATACGGCTCTTCGAAAATAGAAATCCCTTTCTTTATTGCTTGTCGCGATTTTAAATTGGATCGTTATCCTGGTTCACAGGCAGCTTCTTCTTTTGAAAGTGAAGTCTCTATTTTAGATGAAAAGAATAATTACACAAGAGATCAAAAAATATTTATGAATAATGTGATGGATTATAATGGCTATCGTTTCTTTCAATCAAGTTATGATCCAGATGAAAAAGGAACGCGTTTAAGTGTGAATCACGATTGGTGGGGAACAAATATCACGTATCTGGGTTATTTATTAATGGCAATGGGAATGATTTTGTCTTTATTCGCGCCAATTGGTCGCTTTAGAGAATTGAATGAAAAATTAAGAAAATCACGAGAAAAAAGAGAGTTGTTGATGAAGTCTATTTTAATCGTTTTAGGATTTAGTTTATTTGGAGTCGCTAATGCGCAAGAACAACATTCTGCTGGAGATGGACACAATCACGCAACTACTCAAGCTCCAAGAAAAGCAATCTTCAGAGTAATATCTGAAGAGCATTCAGATCAATTGGCATCTTTATTAGTACAGGATTTTCAAGGGCGAATTATTCCAATGCACACGATGTGTGATCAATTATTGCGCAAAGTCCACCGTGGAAATAAGTTTGAAGGGTACAATGCTGTTCAAACAATCATGAGTATGCACATGTATCCAGATCATTGGATGGATGTGAAAATTATTCAAGTTTCAAGCAATCTGAGAGAAAAATTAAAAGTGTCTGATGAGTTTGCTTCATTCAAGGAATTAGCAGATAATACTGGTCAATTCAAATTGATGGCAGATTATGATTTAGCACATCAGAAATTGGAATCTAAACGCAATGAATACGATAAGAAATTGATCAAATTGGTAGAGAAATTCCAAGTTGTTCAATCGATCTTTAGCTGGCAGTATATGAAATTGATGCCTGTTGCCAAAGACAAAAACAATACGTGGTTTGTGCCATTAAGCATGGAATTGATGCAAATTGATTCTATTTCATCTGGATTGGCTTTACGTTACATTTCGAAATTGGATCGTGCAGCAGAATTTAATAAGTACGATGAGGTGGATGGATTATTAGTTAATTTAAAGAAATTCCAACGGGAAGAAGGTGTCAAAGTGGTGCCTTCAGAAACGAAAGTAAATATGGAAATCAGCTATAATAAGATGAGTATTTTCAAAAATTCAAGTATGATGTATTTATCATTTGGATTGTTGATGCTGATTTTATTTTTCATATTAATTTTTTCTCCATCAAAAACGTTTAAAAGACCTACGAATAAAATTTGGACGATTCTTATTCCTGTAATTTGGGTTTTATGGTGGATGAATACAAAACTAAATAAGTACTCGAAACGGATCAGTCAAGTAATAACAGGTTTAATGATTGTTGTTTTTGTTTATCACGGCGTTGGATTAGGATTCAGATGGTATATTTCTGGTCATGCTCCATGGAGTAACGGATATGAGGCCGTTATTTTTATCGCTTGGGTAACAATGATTGCAGGTTTTGCTTTCTCCCGAAAAAATCCAGTTATAATCGCGGGAACAGCAATTTTAGCAGCCATGATGATTTTCGTTACAGAAATGAATTTGTTGGATCCAGAAATCACGCCTTTACAACCGGTTTTAAAGTCTTATTGGTTAATGATTCACGTTGCTATCATCACAGGTAGTTATGGTTTCTTAGGTTTGGGAGCAATCTTAGGTTTGGTGAATTTGAAATTATACATTTTTAGAACACAGAAAAACGGTAAAATCGTTACGTTGAACATCAACGAATTGACATACGTTTCTGAAATGACCATCACAATTGGTTTGTTCATGTTGACTATCGGAACATTCTTAGGTGGAATTTGGGCAAACGAGTCTTGGGGTAGATATTGGGGTTGGGATCCAAAAGAAACGTGGGCATTAGTCTCTGTTTTAGTGTATGCCGTGATTTTACACTTACGGTACATTCCTGCTTTGAAAAGTAAATTCGTTTTTAATGTTGTTAGCCTTTGGGGTTATTCTGCCATTTTATTTACCTTCTTCGGAGTGAACTTCTACTTAGTAGGATTACATTCGTATGCACAAGGTGAAGGGTTGGGAAGAATCCCGCCTAGTATAATTGCAACCGTTGTTATTTTTGTTTTGTTTACAGTTTTTGCATCAATTCGAAATAAGCAATATGCTACTAAGGTTAAAGAGTTGGAGCAATAGTTACAAGTTATTAGTTGCTAATTACAAATTACACCGAACCTATGTGTACTATGTGTCTATGTGTTAAAAATAAATCCCGAATTACAAATCCTTAATCCAACGATGATGAACTTTCATAGTTTTACAGTAAACGATATCGCAGGTCATGCATTTGATTTAGCGTTGTTAAAAGGAAAAAAAGTATTAGTTGTCAATACAGCTTCTGCTTGCGGATATACGCCTCAATTTGGATTATTAGAAGAGTTGTACGAAGAGTTTGGTGACGATGGTTTGGTGATAATGGGTTTTCCGTCTAACGATTTTGGAGCACAAGATCCAGGAACAAATGATGAAATCGCTGCTTTTTGTCAAATGAATTATGGTGTGACTTTTCCTATGATGGAGAAAATCCACGTTATAGGAGAAAACACTCATCCTTTATACAAATGGTTGAAAGAACAATCGAAATCAGAAGTGAAATGGAATTTTCATAAATTTTTGATTGACGAAGATGGAAATGTGATCAAGGATTTTGCTCATTCTGTGGAACCTAATAGTCCTGAAATCGTTTCTTTGATAAACATATTTCCAACCACATAGGCACATAGTTCGCATAGAAAAATTTTACTAATAAGAATTTTACTCGTAAATAATTACTATTTTTTCAATCAAATAGAGACATAGTTCAATTAGTGAAAACACATTTTAGAATTATAAATCCCGAATCCTAAATTATGAATTCCGAATCATTTAAAGTAGATATTCTAGCATTTGCAGCGCATCCAGACGATATTGAATTATCATGTTCGGGTACAATCATGAAACATATTGCTGAAGGCAAAAAAGTTGGGATTATTGATTTGACGCAAGGTGAATTAGGTTCTCGAGGAACAATAGAAACACGTTACGCAGAAGCCGCTGAAGCATCTGATATAATGGGAATTTCTGTTCGTGTAAATTTAAAAATGGCTGATGGTTTGTTTGAGATCAATGAAGTAAACAAAAGATTAATTATAGAACAAATTAGAAGATTTCAACCAAGTATTGTATTAGCAAATGCAATTGAAGATCGACACCCTGATCATGGAAGAGCGTCGCAATTGGTTTCTGAAGCTTGTTTTCTTGCTGGTTTGAAAAAAGTTGAAACAACATGGGACAATGAAACTCAAGTCGCATTTCGCCCTAAAGCTGTATACCATTATATTCAAGATCATTATATCAAACCCGATTTCGCAATTGACGTAACGGAATTCATTGACCGAAAAATAGCCTGCATAAAGGCTTACAAAACACAATTTTATGATCCTAATTCAAAAGAGCCTCAAACGCCAATTTCTGGTGAAGAGTTTTTTGATTTTATAAAAGGCAGAATGCTTGAAATGGGAAGGCCGATGGGAGTGAAGTATGCCGAAGGATTTACGGTTGAAAGAAGAATGGGAGTGAAGAGTTTGTTTGATTTGGATTAATGAGCTGTATTTTTTCACCTAAAATTGAATAAGAATGCTTCTTTACTTTGGTATTTTAATTGGGGCACTTGTTCCTTTTATTTGGATAAGTTATTTAAGGAAAATTGACGTTTTTGAAAAGGAAAAAATAGGTCCCGTAGTGCTTGTTTTTATACTTTCTTCACTTTCACCGTTCTTAATCAATTTATTACATACGTATTTAATACAACCTACTAGTGTTGCATTAAATGGTGATTGGCTAAATGATTTTTTGTACGCCATTTTTGTAATTGCTCTACCCGAGGAAGTTGTTAAAATTTCACCAATTATTCTTCTGTTTTTTATAAAACGAAAATTGTTAAACGAACCTTTCGATTTTATACTTTATGCTAGTGTTGCTGCTTTAGCATTCTCGTTTCATGAAAACATTATTTATATATATCGTTATGGATATGGGGTAATTGCCGGAAGGTCCATTATTTCTTCCCCCTTTCATATGTTTTGTTCCGCAATTTTTATTTATGGTTATGTAAAATATAAATTTGATAAAAACGAAAAGAATAAAATATTAAAATTGATTTGGTTTCCATTCTTTGCGGTTTTGTCTCATGGAATTTTTGATTTTTTCTTGATTGCAGATGGTCCGGTGTTTATGCGGATTTTGTCATTATTTTATTTTGTATTTCTCATTTCTATTTATGCTGTTATAATAAATAATAGCATAAATCAGTCGACTCTTTTTACTCAAAAAATAGTCATCGATTCAACCTCTACTTCTAAAAATTTATTGAACCAATACTTTTTCTTATTGCTGTTTTATATAGTAGGTTGTTTTTTTGCTGGCGATGAAGATGCCATTAAAAGTTTGTTACAAAATGCAATAAGTTTAAATGGTCTTTTAATCGTAATTATGGTGTTGAGGTTGACAAGGCTAAAATTAATTGAAAAAGAGTGGTTACGAGTAAAATTCGAATTCCCAATTTACAAGAATGGATCTAGTTGGGCTTTTAATGGAGATGGCTTTGATGAAACCGTTATTAATCAATATTTAGAAGAAAAAATCGAATTATTCCCTTTTCCAGTTCGTTTGAATCCAGAAGGAAAAACATTTGAAGCATATTTAGAAAAGAAACTTCAAACTGTAGAAAATGAAACATGCTATTTAGTTAAAGTTTTTAAATATTCAGCGTCAACGGATTTTGAATATTTCATTTTGAATCCAAAAAAAGGAGGTATCACAGAATTTTCAGATAAAAATCCAATTGCGGCATTATGCAAAATAAAGGATTACGAAAATATCGATTTTTCAAAGTTGGAATTAGTTGATTTTCCATTTGTTTCATGGGTAAAGATAAATTCACCATCAAACATATAATTTTAGCTTTCAATCATTTGAAATAATGACAATCTTCTTCCCTTGCCAAGCTATTTCGTCACCAACTGACTTTCCAAGTAATTCTTTTCCCAATGGAGCAGCGGCAGTCATGCAGAAGATTGTAGAGTTGTCTATTTCCATTGCACCAATTCCAACCGAGATATAAAAGATTCCAATACTCGTTTCAACCAAACTGCCGAGTTGAATTTTCTTGTGCTTTTGAGTCGAATCAATGCGGTGAAGGATTTCTGCTAATTTATTCATTTCGGAAAGTTGACCAGCAATCTTTTCTTGTTCCAAATGTGCCATTGCTCTGCCAGTTTCATGTTTATCACCAGCCGAACTTTTTGTTTCATTGGAATTAGCATCTAAGGCGTCTGAAAGCATTAATGATAGTTGTGAAATCCGAGAATTAACTTCCTTGGTTACAATTGAATGAATATGTTCTTTAACCATTAAACTTTTTGTAAAGTGAAGATAATTGTTCAACTATTTTTTCATCAGAATAGCATAAAGCTTTTGCGCGAATGATATCAGCATCAAACGTTAATCCTTCAAGAATTTTTTCCATTCCGATGGCAAGCGACAATGGATCGTTGATTTTAACTTGAATTCCCATTTCATGATGTAAATCGTATCCAATTCCAACCGGTGTTGTAATTGTTGGGATTCCACATGCCCATGCTTCAGCCAACACAATTGAAAAAGTTTCGTAAGTTGAAAAGAGAATAAAAGCGTCAGAATCTTGATAATAAGGTACAAGTTCATCAGGTGAGCAAGGTCCTCCAAACTTCACGATATCAGTCAAGTTCTTTGAATTAACGAATGCTTTTAATTCAGTAGTTGATTCGTCAGAAATGATTGTTAATATAAAATCTATATAACCCTTATCTTTCAGCAATGCAATTGCCTCAATTATCCCATTTGGATTTTTTAATGCTTTATCGAGTGTTGAAATATGAAGGAAATGTTTAGTGGATGCAGGCTCTCTTAATTTTGGTACAAAAAGAGTTGTATTAATTGGATTAGGTATTACTTTAATGTCTTTAGTACCAAAATAACTAGTCAAATCTCTCTTCAAAAATTCAGAAACTGCAATCAATTGATCAATGTATTTTTTTGTGTATTTCAAGATGAATTTATCCTTCAAAGACCATTTGTTTCTTTTCTCAGTTCGATAATAGGAGCCATGCTCAGTAACAATTAAAGGACATGAAAATTTCTTTTTTGCTCGGACAAATAGATATCCTTTTGGAAGAATTCCATGCGCATGAATCAGATCGACTTGTTCAATT
>VFKM01000065.1 GCA_009885545.1 Flavobacteriales bacterium | reverse complement strand
TTCTTAACACGAATTTGATCTAATTTATCAAATATATCGTCCAATAACAGCACTGGATTGACATTCAATTGTTTTTTCAACCAGTCGTATTGAGCCAAACGTAAGGCGATGATAAAAGATTTCTGTTGTCCTTGTGATCCAAATTTCTTGATTGGATGACCTTTTATCGTAAACAATAAATCATCTTTATGAGTTCCTCCATTTGAGTAATGTGTAATAGCATCTTTTTTCTCGAACGCTTTTAACAATTCATCAAAATTCATTTCGTTTAATTGAGATCGGTATTCTAAATGAACCTCTTCATCTTCTAATCCGATGTAGTTATAACGTTCTTGAAACACAGGAATAAATTCTTCTAAGAATTGCTTTCTTTTGTGATGAATTGCGGTTCCAATCCGAGACATTTGAACATTCCAAACATCAATAGATTCTCGATCAAATAATCGTTGTTCATACATGTTTTTTAAAAGTGCATTTCGCTGATCTAGAATTTTTCCATATTTCTGAATGTCATCTAAATAATGTCTGTCAAACTGAGAAATAATCCCATCCATCCATTTACGTCTCAATTCACTTCCTTCAGAAATTAAATCTCTATCATAGGGTGAAATCATTACAGCTGGAAATTGTCCAATATGATCTGCTAATTTCTCGTATTCTTTTTTATTTCTTTTGAAAACTTTCTTTGCACCTGCTTTTACAGCACAATGAATAGCAATTTCTTGTTCTTCTTTATCCCAAATTCCTTGAATAGCAAAAAATTGTTGATCGAACCGAATATTTTGTCGATCCAAAACATTCATGTATGATTTGCACAAACTCAAATAATGAACTGCATCTAAAATATTTGTTTTGCCAGAACCATTCATTCCAACAAAGCAATTAACATTAGAAGAGAGCGCTATTTCAGCCTCTTCGTAATTCTTGAAATTGATTAAATGGATGGATTTTAAATGCATTGCAACAAATTTAGTTCATTTTTTGCTCATCCGAAAGAAAAGGATTTTGAAATGTAAAAGACATTTAAGTACTATCTTGTTGAAAACTTCCGTTTAAATAATAAAAAAAAAAACTATTTTTGCACGGCTTAAAAGCTTTTAATATGTTAGAAAATTTCTCAGTACAAGAATTAAAGAAAAAATTTGAATCAAACAAGAATGCTCGTTTGGTTACTTATATCGGAGGTGGAATCATTGTTTTGGTTATCGGTTATTTTGCATACGTTCAGTTTTTATGGAAACCTGCAAATGAAAAATCTAAAGATGCTTATTGGGTTGGTTTGAATTATGCAGCAAAAGATTCTACAGATGCTGCAATTGAAGAATTAAAGCCAATCGTTAAAAAATATGATGGTAAAATTGGAGGAGAAAATGCTCAATTCATATTAGCACGACAATACATGGCGAAAGGTTTATTCAAAAAAGCACTAGCTGAATTGGAAAGTGTTGATGTAACAGATACATACATTTCATCAATGGCTATTGGTTTACAAGGAGATTGTAAATCAGAGTTAAAAGACTATGAGACTGCTGGAACATTATATTTAGAAGCAGCTGGTATCAACGAGAATGAGATGACTACACCAATGTACCTATTAAAAGCAGGTCTTTGCGCTGAAAAAGTAAACGATTTCGAAAAAGCAGTTGAATGCTATACAAAAATCAAAGATGATTATTCTTCTTTTGCAAGTCAAAAAGGAATTGAAAAATATATCGCAAGAGCATCTAACAAAACAACAAAAAAATAATGGCCACTGCTTTACGCAATTTGTCAGAATACAATAAGGACTTTGTTCCAAATGGTGCCGATTTTAAAGTCGGCATTGTTGTTTCTGAATGGAACGACACAATCACTTTGAATCTTTTAAAAGGTGCCAAAGAAGCATTGTTGGAAAATGGTGTAAAAGAGCAAAATATACAAGTTCGTTTTGTTCCAGGTGCTTTTGAATTGCCATTAGCTGCTCAATATATGTGCGAATATGGAAAAATTGATGGCGTTGTAGCTATTGGTGTTGTAATCCAAGGTGAAACCAAACATTTTGATTTTGTTTGCGATGGTGCAACTCAAGGAATTAAAGATGTGAATCTTAAATACAATATCCCTGTTGCTTTTTGTCTTTTGACAGATGATAATATGCAACAATCGATTGACCGTTCAGGCGGTGTGCATGGAAACAAAGGAATTGAATGTGCAATCGCATGCATGAAAATGATTGATCTTAAAAAACAATTTACAACAACTGATAAAATCGGTTACGGACAGTAATTCGTGATTTGTAATTCAATTGGAAACACATAGAAACATAGAACACATAGGTGTAATGAAATTTATAATTTGTTATTAGTGATTTTTAATTAGCAACTAATAACTTGTAATTAGCAACTATAAAATGACATTAATAAAATCTATTTCAGGAATCAGAGGAACAATTGGTGGAAAAGTTGATCAAGGATTAACACCTATCGATACTGTTAAATTTGCTGCTGCATATGGCACATGGTTGAAGAACCGGAATGGTTCTAAAAAAATCAAAGTTATAATCGGTCGTGATGCAAGAATTTCGGGTCAAATGATTTCTGACTTAGTTATTTCTACCTTAGTTGGTTTGGGAATTGATGTTGTAAATTTAGGTTTGTCAACTACTCCAACAGTTGAAGTTGCTGTGACAATGGAAAATGCACAAGGTGGTGTCATTTTAACTGCTAGCCACAATCCTAGACAATGGAATGCTTTAAAACTACTAAATGAAAAGGGTGAATTCATCTCTGGAAATGACGGAATCGAAGTTTTAGCAATCGCAGAAACAGAAAGTTTTGATTTCGCAGAAGTCGATGACTTAGGAAAAGTTACATTGGATGATTCATACATGCAAAAACACATTGATGCGATTTTAGCTTTACCACTTGTCGATAAAAAAGCAATTGAAGAAGCAAATTTCTCAGTTGTGGTAGATGCTGTAAATTCAACAGGAGGAATTTTTGTTCCTGCTTTATTAAAAGCTTTAGGAGTTAAAAAAATCACTGAATTGTATTGTGAACCAACAGGTCATTTTCCACATAATCCAGAACCACTTCCAGAACATTTAACGGATCTTTCTGATAAAATCAAAGAGGTTGGTGGAGATGTTGGAATTACCGTTGATCCTGATGTTGACCGTTTAGCACTTGTTTGTGAGGATGGATCCATGTTCGGTGAAGAATATACGTTAGTCGCTGTAGCAGATTATGTTTTAACACATACACCTGGTGCAACAGTTTCCAATTTATCTTCTACACGCGCATTGCGAGATATCACAGAAGAAAGAGGTCAAGTTTATTCTGCCGCTGCCGTTGGAGAAGTGAATGTGGTAACAAAAATGAAAGAAACAAACGCTGTAATTGGCGGTGAAGGAAATGGTGGTGTAATTTATCCTGATTTACATTATGGCCGTGATTCACTAGTTGGAATTGCATTATTTTTAAGTCATTTAGCACACAAAAAAATGTCTGTTTCCGCATTGAGAGACAGTTATCCAAAATATACGATTTCAAAAAATAAAATTGAATTAACGCCAGATATTGATGTTGATCAATTGTTATTGCACATGACTCTAAACTATGCGCATGAGGAAGTTGATACAACTGATGGTGTAAAAATATACATCGGTAAAGAATGGGTGCATTTAAGAAAAAGTAATACGGAACCAATCATTCGTATTTATTCTGAAAGTCAAAATGAGCAAATGGCGAACGACTTGGCTGAACGAATTATTCTGGAGATTAAAGCGTTGATTTGATAGTTTGAACATAAATAAGATCCGCTTTGTGTTAAATTTCTAACACATAGAAACATAAGTCACATAGGTAAACCAACTCAGTCCCTAATTTTATAAAACAAGTTCAATCTATGTGAACTATGTGCCTATGTGGTTTATAAATCTCCATTAACTATATTTTTTTTAACTCTATATTGAACCTAATTCACAAGTTCATGTACTGTCAAAAAAAATAATTATGAAAAAGATATCAAGTATTGCAGTAATCATGTTGATCATGTTTCAAGTTCGTGCAAACGACAAAGAAATTATCAAATCAACAATTTCAGAAGTAACAGTTTATGCTCAAGGAGCTCAACTCTTTCAAAAAGCATCTTATTCCGTAAAACCAGGAATTACCGAAGTTATAATTGAAGGAATTAGTCCTTTTATCGATGCAAATAGTTTGCAGGTAAAAGCAACAGGAAGTGTTGTAATCATAGATTCTAAATATTCATTGTTTTACCCAAAACCAGAAGAAATTAGCTTAGAAGGTTTGCCATTGAAAATCAGAAAGGATATTTATTTGTTAGAGGATTCTTTGAAGTACTTAGGATATGATATCCAAGATATCCAAGATGAAATCGACGTCATGTTAGCCTCTAAAAATATTCTAGCTAACAATGGAGCGATTCGTGGTCAAGGAAAAGTAAACGATTCTATCAATTTATTGAAACAAGCAATTGATTATTATACCATCAAAATGACTGAAATCAATAAGAAATTACAGGTTTTGAATAGAAAAAAAGCAGACAAATTAGAGAAGAAATATGGAATGGATGCAAGACTTCTAAAGTTAAGACAACATCAAAGCAGCAACGGCATGGATCCTAAAGACCAAGGCCCGATACATAGAATTACTGTTACCGTATCATCTAAAGAGATTGTAGCCGGAAAAATGAGTATTTCTTATCTGGTCGCCAATGCTGGTTGGGTTCCAATGTATGATTTGAGAAGCGATGGTTTAACATCAAAAATAAATCTTACCTATAAAGCGCAAGTTTTCCAAAATTCAGGATTAGATTGGGATAATATCAAACTGAATATCTCAACCAATAATCCTTATCAAAATAAAACAAAACCAACTTTACATCCTTGGTATATTGATTATTACACGTATCGAAATGATGGCTATAACAACAATACACCACAATCTGCTATGAAGAAGGAGATGGATACAAAGGGTTATGCTTATTCAAATACAATAGCCACTGAAGAGGAATTATCAGTTATTGGTGTAACGTCAGATCAATTTGTTTCAACGATACGTCAATTAACTTCAATGGAATTCCACATTGATCTTCCCTATTCTATCAAATCGAATAATGAACAACACATGGTCTTGATAAAGGTCGCTGATTTGGATGCAAACTACAAGTACTATAGTGTTCCAAAAATGGACAACTCCGTTTACCTTGTTGCTGAACTATCAAAATTAGACGAACTTGGATTAGTTCCAGCACAAGCAAATATTTTCTTTGATGGAAGTTACATTGGTGAAACATATATTGATCCAACTACTATGCAAGATACGATGTATTTAAGTCTAGGTCGAGATCCAAACATTGTAATCAAAAGATTACTTGTGAAAAAAGATTGTAAAGAGAAAGTAATTGGAGATAAGATTGAAAAAACCATGGCTTATTCAATAGAAATAAAGAATTTAAAAGCTATTGGAATTGATTTAATAATTCAAGATCAAATTCCTATTACAACGAATGCCGATATTACAATCGAATCAATTGATTTAGGGAAAGGAACTTTAGATCCGCTGAGTGGAATTATAGAATGGAAACTCAATATAAAAACCAAGGAAACGAAATTGTTTAATTTCAATTATAAAGTCAAATATAATAAGGACATGAACATTGCCCTGTAGATGTAAAGGCTGTCAGAAATGGCAGCCTTTCTTTTTTTCTATGAAACAATTATAAAACTGAGGTGTTATATTTGTAGAATAAATTAGATTATGAAGCAATTCGAAATTCCAGAATTTTACCGATCTCCGATCATCAGCAAGGTGAAGGAAAAAAGGAAAATTGAAGATCCACGAAAAAAAGATTTTTCCCCAAGTTTACTCGATTTCGGTTCAATAAAATTTTACATCTCACGGCATTTTGGATTTTGTTATGGCGTTGAAAATGCAATTGAAATATCCTATAAAGCAATAATTGAAAATCCTGAAAAACGTATTTTTTTATTGAGTCAAATGATTCATAATCCAGATGTAAACAATGACCTTACAAGCCATGGAATTCAATTTATTCAAGACACAGATGGCACTCAATTAATTCCTTGGAAAGATATTTCTTCAGAAGATGTAGTTATTATCCCTGCATTTGGTGCAACAGTAGAAATTGAGGCTATATTATTAGAAATTGGTGTAGATGTTAAACAATATAATACTACTTGTCCCTTCGTTGAAAAGGTATGGAATCGATCAGAACGCTTAGGTTCCGATAAGCATTCTGTTTTGATTCATGGTAAATACAACCATGAAGAAACTCGCGCTACTTTTTCTCATAGTAAAGTAAATGCTCCGGTATTGATCTTAAAAGATTTGACAGAAGCAAAATACTTGGGTGACATAATACTTGGAAAAGAACCTATTGAAAATTTTTATACCTTTTTCGGTGGCAAATTTTCCGAAGGATTTAATCCTAAAATTGATTTAATTAAAATTGGCGTTGTCAATCAAACAACAATGTTGGCTAACGAAACACAAGAAATCACAAATTATTTGAGAAGTGTAATGTTGAATAAATATGGTGAGGCTAATATTAAAAATCATATTGCTGACACAAGAGACACACTATGTTACGCTACTAATGACAACCAAACAGCTACGTATGGACTTTTAGAAAAAGAGGCTGACTTGGCAATTGTTGTTGGTGGATATAACAGCTCTAATACCACACATTTAGTTGAACTTTTAGAACAAAAATTTACAACCTTTTTTATAAAATCTAAAGAGGAAATCAATTCACTAGATTCAATTAATTCTTTTAATATTCATACTAAAAAAATAGAAAATTACACGACTTTTATTCCTAAAAATAAAGAAGTTGTTTCTATAATAATTACTTCTGGTGCGTCTTGTCCAGATTCAATAGTTGACGGAGTAATTCAACAAATTTTAGAATTGACTCAAGCTCCTATTTCAATTGAACAAGCACTAAAAAATCATTTTCTTTTGTAGTTCAAGAATTAATGACATATTGGTTGCTAATCAAGCTTCTTTAATTATTTTTAATGTTAAAATAAAAATCAATGGAGCGTTTCATCAACATTTTAATAATAGATGATGATCAAAAAAATCAAAAAGGACTGAAAGAAATTTTATCGGGAGGGGGAAATAATGTGCTTCTCGCCGATTCTATTAATACAGCTTTACCAATTTTAAAACAAAAAGAGATTGGTATCTTGTTGATTAACATTGATAATCCTTTTTTTGGGGGAATTGAATTATTGCAATTACTTAAAGACATAAGTACGGTTAAAAACATGTACAAAATTGTACTTACTGCCGATTCAACTTCAGGAGCAAAAATGGTTAAGGGTTTAAATGAAGGAGCTGTCGATTATATAACAATCCCATTCAACCCTAATCTCATTCAAGCAAAAATTGAAGTTTTTAAATCATTATTTTACAAAGATCAACGCATAAATCAATTACTAAATAATATTTTTCCAGCTGCTGTTCTTGAAGATTTAAGCTCAAATAAGGCGTTTTCTCCAAGAAGATTTGAAAATGGAATTGTACTCTTCACTGATTTTGTAGATTTTTCTTCAAAAGCAAAGGATATGAAACCTATTCGATTACTTAAAAAGTTAGAATATTACTTCAATCAATTTGACGTGATAATTGAGCGTTACAAACTTGAGAAAATCAAAACTATCGGAGACGCATATATGGCTCTCGGAGGTGTAACTGAAGATCATGAAGAGCCAGCAATTAGAGCTTGTTTAGCGGCAATTGAAATTAGAGATTTCTTAAGAAATGAAAAAGAAATTGCCCGAGCAATGAATAGAGATTTTTGGGAAATCCGTGTCGGACTTCACATGGGGCCACTCGTTGCAGGTATAATTGGCTCTAGTAAAATCAGTTTCGACGTTTGGGGCGATACTGTTAATATTGCAGCTAGAGCAGAACAAGGTTCTATGGCTGGTTGTATTACGATTAGCAAAGAAATTGCAAATCATGTCTCTGATTATATGAATTTGGACCCTCGAGGAAAAGTAAACATTCATAAACGTGGCGGAAGCATTGAAATGTTCTATCTAAAAGATATTAAGTTAGATTATTGTTTGTACGGTGAAGGTAAAATTGCTGCTACAGAATTAAGGGTAAAGTGCGGTCTAACATCAATTGATTTTGAACACATGCGCAATGATATAACAAATCGACTAAAAGCACTATTACCTGAAGAGGTTATTTACCATGATATTTCACACACTTTAAATGTTGAAAAAGCAGCCATTCGATTTGCGAAATTGGAAGGCATAAATGAAGAAGATTTTTTACTGTTAAAAACAGCAGTATTATACCATGATGCTGGCTATATCCTGCAACATGATTCAAATGAAGCATTCGCAATTATGATGGCGGAAAACAACTTGCCTAAATTTGGTTATTCAATTGATCAAATTAGTATCATCACTAAAATAATAAAATCAACCAGTTCGGAAATATTACCTACTACTATGTTAGAAAAAATAATGTGTGATGCTGATCATGATTATTTAGGTCGAGCAGATTATTATAATGTTGCAAAAAAATTACGGTTAGAAATGGAAAATTGTAATAATATAATGACTGATAAAGAATGGATTGAATTTCAATTACATTATTTAGAAAAAGTACACCGCTATCATACTGATACTGCAAAGAACATTCGTTTACAAAGTAAAAAAATGCGAATTGTAGAACTAAAAGATCAATTAAAACTTCTCAAATAGACATTTTATGAAAATTTACACAAAAAAAGGAGACACAGGTTCGACGGGATTAATTGGTGGTACGAGAATTTTAAAAAGTTCACTCCGTATCGAAGCGTATGGGACAATTGATGAGCTTAATTCTTCAATCGGTTTGGTAAAAGACCAAGAAATTAATACAATCTATAAGGCCCAATTACTTGAAATTCAAGATAGACTATTTACAATAGGCTCTAGTTTAGCATCAGATCCAGAAAAGTCGAACATGAAAATACCAGACCTTCATGAAGCGGATACTAAGCTTTTAGAAAATTGGATGGATGAGATGGATCAACAACTTCCGGAAATGAAAAGTTTTATTTTACCTGGTGGACATACAACAGTTTCATTTTGTCACTTATCAAGATGTATTTGCAGAAGAGCAGAAAGAATTATAGTTGATTTAAATCAAAATAATTTCGTCGCTCCGGAAGTAATTGTTTATATCAATCGTCTAAGTGATTATCTCTTTGTTTTAGGAAGGAAAATTGCTCAAGATTTAGGCATTGAGGATCAACCTTGGCACCCTAGAATGTAAAATGTTAATAAAACATTTTGAATCTTTTTGCTCAGTAATTTGGAAAGTTTGAAAATAAAATTACTTTTGCGGCAATAAAACATTTAAAAATTAGAGGAAAGATGTACTGGACATTAGAATTAGCATCATATATGGAAGACGCTCCATGGCCTGCAGCAAAAGATGAATTAATCGATTTTGCTATTAGAACAGGAGCTCCTCTTGAAGTCGTTGAGAATTTACAAGACCTAGAAGATGAAGGTGATATATATGAAAGTATAGAAGAAATATGGCCAGATTATCCTTCTAGAGAAGATTTTCTTTTTAACGAAGACGAATATTGATACATATCCCATCCGTCAACTGACGGATGGGATTTTTTTTGATCAAAAAGTCGTAATTTTCATCTATGAATTTTTTAGGTCACCTTTACTTTTCTGAGAATAACTTAGAATTAATGTATGCCAATCTCTTTGGTGATCATATAAAAGGAAGTAATTTAAAACAGTATGCTGTGATAATTCAAAAAGGAATAAAACTGCATCGATCAATTGATAATTACATAGACACACAGCCAAAAGTTTTAAAATTGATGCACCAGTTGTATCCTGAATTACCCAAAGTAACCAGCATTGCGATTGATCTTTTTTTTGATTATTTACTAGCTAAAAATTGGGATGATTATCATTCAAAATCGTATGACATTTTTCTTGAAGAATTTTACTCATACAAACCTCTAAATTGGGCAGATTATCCTGTCGAATTTCATGAATTCATCCATAAAATGAGAACATTCAAATGGATGAATTATTACAATAAATTTGAAGGATTACAAAAGGCGTGTGAAGGTGTATCTTCGCGCATATCTTTTCCTAATGAATTGATAAATGCACCAATGATATTTTTGAAACATGAGAAAATAATAACCGAATGTTTTAAAGAATACATGGAGGATGCAATCTATTTCTTTCAGAAAAAAGAAATCAACAATTAATATTCGTGGTTGTTTTTATCGTAATTTGCATATGTTATTAATTTTTAAATGGAGATTAAAAAAAAATATTCCTGTAAAATACTACTGCTTTGCCTTATCATTTTGGCTATATCAAGTTGTAATAACGAAAAGAAATCTCGTGAGAAAGTTGTTGAAAACGCATCTAATTCGATTGATTTAGCAGAAATATTAAAAAAAGGAAAATTAACTGTTCTTGCAGAAAATAGTTCTACTTCATTCTTCATCTACCGTGGTAAAAAAATGGGATTTGAATACGAACTTTTAAAAGAATTTGCAAATGAACTAGGCGTTACATTGGAAATAAAAATTGTCAACAACCTTGATGATTTGATACAAATGCTGAATAATGGTGAAGGAGATGTCATAGCGTGTAATTATACCATTACCCGTGAAAGAAAAAAACATATTGACTTTTCAATTCCTTACTTAAAAACACCTCAAGTCTTGATTCAACGTAAACCTGAGGGATGGGAGAAAATGTCAGTAGCTGAATTAAACTCTTTTTTGGTAAAAGATATATCAACCTTAGCGCACAAAAAAGTACATGTTTGGAAAAATTCAAGTAATTATCAAAGACTTTCTCATCTGCAAGATGAAATTGGTGATACCATATATATTGAAGAAGAAGATGGTTTAATTGGTACTGAAGAAATGATTGAAATGGTTTCTGAAGGTTTAATAGATTTCACAGTTACTGAGGAAAATATAGCTAAAGTAAACAATCGTTTTTTTGACAATTTAGATATTTCAACACAAATTTCAGTTAGACAAAAAATTGGATTTGGTCTAAGAAAGACAAGCCCATTATTAAATGCTCGATTGGACAAATGGCTCAATCAATTCATGGCCAAAAAAATATTTAAGTTTATTAAAAATAAATATTTTGACACTAAAAATACTACCTTAAATTCGGCTGTAATAAAATCAAATTTAAAAGGTGGACAATTATCCGCTTATGATGCGATATTTAAAGAAGTTGCTTTAAAATATAATTGGGATTGGCGATTGCTTGCCTCCGTTGCTTATCATGAATCAAAGTTCAATCCGAACATTCGAGGTTTTGGAGGTGCATACGGAATGATGCAATTCATGCCAAGTACAGGTCCTAAGTATGGTGTTTATCCTAGCTCTCCACCAAATATTCAGATTCTAGGTGGAATGAAAAAAATGTCAAAAGATTTCATTTCTTGGAGTCAAATTCCAGACAAAACACAAAGAGAAAAATTCACATTAGCTACATACAATGCTGGGAAAAGCCATATTGAAGATGCACAAAGGTTGGCTAGAAAACATGGCCTCAATCCATTAATTTGGGACGATAATGTTGAGAAAATGCTGGCAAATCTGTCTAAAAGTGAATATTATAGAGATGAAGTCGTGAAAAATGGTGCTATCCGTGGCGCTAGAACGAATCATTATGTTCGTACAATTTATGCACGATATCTAGAATGGGCAAGTGTGTATAAATGATTTGATTAACTTTGAAATAAAAAAATCAAACAACTAATTGTCATAGAAGGCCCTACGGCTAGTGGAAAAACAGCTCTTGGAGTAGCTTTAGCAAAACATTTTTCTACTGTAATTTTATCGGCAGATTCGCGTCAATTTTATAAAGAATTATCAATCGGAACTGCAAAACCTTCAAGTCAAGAACAAGAAGGTATTCAACACTATTTCATCGACTCGCATTCTATATCTGAAGAAGTTACAGCCTCGACTTATTCAAAAGAAGCTTTAGCAATTCTAGAAAAAGAATTCAAAACCAATGATAGAGTAATAATGGTTGGTGGATCAGGAATGTTTATAGACGCCGTTTGTAATGGACTTGATGATATTCCGACGTCAATCGAATTAAGAAATGAACTTACTGAAACAGTTAAAGAAAATGGACTAGATGCTCTTCTGACTGAATTGAAAGAAAAAGATCCTGATTTTTATACTATTGTAGACAAAAAAAATCCTGTTCGTTTAATTCGAGCAATTGAAGCAATTAGACTGTCAAATATGACTTTTTCAGAAATGAGAAAGAATCAAAAAGTAATTCGACCATTTGCAATAAAACGATATATAATAAATCATGATCGCGAAAAATTATACGAACGAATTAATTTACGTGTTGACATGATGATGGAGCAAGGCTTGCTTAATGAAGTTCAAAGTCTAATTCCACATAAGAATTTAAGTTCACTCAAAACAGTTGGTTATTCAGAATTGTTTCGTTTTTTAGAGAAGGAAATTGACATAACTGAAGCCATAGAATTAATTAAACAAAATTCAAGACGATACGCAAAACGCCAATTAACTTGGTTTAGAAAACATGAAGATGCAATGTGGATTTCTTTCAAACCTGTCGAACAAATGAAAAATGAAATCACCAACGACTTGACTATCAACTAATATTTAGTCTCCTTCTGTTTTGGAACGATTCTTGAAAATTCACTTTAAAATTATTAATTATGAAAATTGTTCTCGATCATATCATGCCTGTACCTCTTGCTTCAATTAAACATAGCAGCGAAAGTATTTGGGGGAATTACATAGAATTAAATCACGGAGAAAAGATTCTTTTAAATGCCTCGAGTGGAAAAGGGAAATCAACTTTTACGTTAACGGCAATCGGATTAAGAAACGATTATTCTGGAACAGTTACTTACAACGACAAAGATGTAAAAACGTTTACGCCTGAAGATTGGGCGGTAATAAGACAAGAGAAGGTTTCTGTCGTTTTTCAAGATTTACAGTTGTTCCCAAAATTAACTGTTGGAGAGAATTTAATTTTAAAAAACAGTTTAAATCCAATCTATTCTGAACAAGAAATTCGCAACATGCTGAAACGATTAGAAATCGAAGATAAATGGAACCAACAATGCAGTTTACTTTCAATGGGGCAACAACAACGTGTCGCAATAATTAGAGCTATGTGTCAACCGTTTGAATTATTGATATTAGACGAGCCATTCTCTCATTTGGATCAAGAAAATACGCAACGTTGTTTCTCAATGATAAATGAACGATGCTCAGAACAAGGTGCAGGATTTGTGTTGACAACACTAGGTGATGATCACAAATTTAAATACGACAAAGAATTAAAACTTTAAGTCATGTTAAATAAATTATTATACAAGAATCAAGACAAAAAGCAGTTAATCATTGCTATTGTTGGTGCCTTTATGGGTATCACTTTTTTGATTACATCAATTCATTATTTAATCAAAGTGAATGAGTTTGGAAAAGGTTCTGATATCTTAGGTCCAAACACAATTATTGTTCAGAAAAAAGTCACGAATTCGAGTTCATTGAATATGACTAAAACTGATTTCTCTGAAAACGAACTAAAAAAAATAAAAGCTGAGCCATTTATCCAAGATGTTCAACCAGTAATAAGTAATAATTTTGATGTCTCATTTGAAACAGCGGATCCGATGGTTCCTAGATTTCGATCTGACGTTTTTATTCAAACCGTAGATCAAAAATTTCTCGATGTAAAATCAACCAAATGGCATTGGAAAGAGGGAGACAAGTTTGTTCCTATTATTATGCCAAGGGATTTTTTAGTAATGCTAAACACATTTATGAGTTCGAGTGGAATTCCACAAATATCCGATGATTTAGCCATGGATATTAAATTCAAATTCACATTAAAAGGTGAAACAGAAAAAGAATGGGTTGATGCTCGAATAATTGGATTCACAAATGAAGTATCATCCATTTTAGTACCTGAAAGCTTCATGGAATATGGAAATGCTAAATACACGTCTGGTAAAGAGAAAAAAATTACGCAAATAATGATTTCTGGTAAAGAAAGTGAATTCGGATTAGTTGAAGACCTGTTGAAGAATCGAGGATTAGAATCAAAAAATGCGCAAATGGTGGTTGGGCGATTAAAAAGCGTAGTCGGAACATTATTTCTAGTTGTTCTAGGTATATCAATCATAGCTGTATTCGTTTCTGGGTTGGTATTAATTCAATATATGCAATTGTTAATGTCAAGAAATGCTTATGAAGTTAGAACGTTGCTTAGAATTGGTTTCTTTCCAAAAGTTGTAATAAAAAGCTTCTTCTTGTATTTTGTTAAGATTTTTGGAATCGTTTCAAGCTTAGGACTAATTGTGTTTTTTGTTTTCAAATACTTTTTAGATACAATGTTTGAATCAGGAGGATTATACATCGATACACAAATTTCAATGGTTGCAATGATTTCTTTAGCTGGAACATATTTACTTTTTGTATTAGCAAGTTATCTTACCGCAAAAAATGGAATTTTTAAGCAATACTAAATGGTTAAAGAAATGTTAATTAATAGGACTTTCGTAATTTTGTCACGTCTTTAAAATAAATTCAAACTATAATTTAAAATAGCATATGAAATCAATACTAATTTTAGCAATCACTTTTGTTTCTTTTCTTTCTTTTGGACAAAAAATGAAATTCAAAGTAGGCAATCAAAAAGACACTACAGTATTCTTAGTTAAGTATTTCGGCAAAGGATTATATTATGCTGATACAGCTGAAATAAAGGCTGGTTATGTTGAATTTGATGCGAAAGATCAAAAAGCTGGAATTTTTGGAGTTCTATTTCCTGGGCAAAAATATTTCGAATTTATTTATAACAACGAAGAAATAAATATGGAAACTTCTGCTCCTGATTTTGTTGGGACAATGAAAGTCAAAAAATCAGAAGAAAACAGAATTTTTATGGATTACATTAAATTCATTGGTCCGAAGAAAACGGAGGCAACCACCCTTTCTGAAGAAAGAGCTAAATTAAAATCTACTGATCCTGCATTTAAAGAATTAACTACAAAAATTGATGCAATAAACAAAGAAGTACTTGACTATCAAAATAATTTAATTGAAGTTCATAAAGCTTTGTTAGTCTCTAAAATAGTTAAAATGTCAATGGATATTATTGTCCCTGATGCACCTTTAGATGCAAAAGGAAATATTATAGATTCCAATTTTAGGTTTAACTATTTTCGTAACCATTATTGGGATAACATTGATTTAACTGACGACCGATTAGTTAATACTCCAGTATTTCATTCAAAAATGGAATATTATTTTGGAAAGAATATGCTTATCCAACATTGGGACACAATTATTAAATATGCATTCCAATTTTGTGATAACCTAAATCCAAAATCTAAGACATTCGAATATACTGTTTCTTGGCTAACCTCTAGTTATGGGAAAAGTAATATTATGGGAATGGATAAGGTATACATTTATATGGCAGATCGCTATTACTGCTCTAAAAATGCAGAAGGTAAATCGCCAGCATTTTGGATGACCCCTGAAAAACTGGAGGATCTATGCGAGAAAATTCCTGTACAAAAGAAGTTGGTTATGGGTGCAAAACCTCCTAATGTTATTTTACGTGACACAACCGATGTCAAATGGAGAGATTTCTATAGTTTAAAATCGGAATATACGATTCTTTATTTCTGGGATCCTGAATGTGGACATTGCAAGAAAACAACTCCAAAACTTGAAGTACTTTACAAAGAAAAATTCAAAGACAGAAATATAGAAATATTTTCAGTTGGAAAAGCAGTTGGTGAAGATTTCCAAAAATGGAAAGATTTTATCCGCACAAACAACTTGACTTATATCAATGTAGGAGTAACAGATGCATTATTTAAAGCTGCAATGGAAGATGCTCGACAGTTTGTGCCTAAATACACAACTATTGAATCTTTAAATTACCAAACGGCATATGACATCTTTTCAACACCTCGTGTTTTTGTACTTGACAAGGATAAAAACATCATTGCGAAGAGTCTCTCAATTTCTCAGTTAGAAGATTTAATGGACAGATTACAAGGAAAACAAGATTTACCAAAGTTATTTCCTCCTGATCCAGAAGAAGACGAACAAATGCACTAAAACGGTTAATTAAAAGGTTGTAGAAATACAACCTTTTTTGTTTACAATTAGTTAATAAGAACATTTTTTTTCTTGGTGTAATAGTGCGTATTTTTACCCTGTAAATAAATAACTTATGAAAAAAACATTAATCGCATTACTCTTCCCATTAATTGGCTATTCTCAAGTTTCAATAACAGCTACAGGTAGTTACTCTCAAAACTTTGATGGATTACTAAATACAGGCACCAATAATGCCTGGACAGATAATTCTACTATTTCAAACTGGTATTCTCAAAAATCAACAGTTGGTGCAATGGTATACGATGCCGGGGCTGGGGCTATAAATACTGGTAAATTATATAGTTTTGGAACTGTTGCTGCTTCTGATCGAGCATTAGGAACTGTGGGGTCCGCTGGTTTTGGAAATGGAGCTCATGGCCTTCAATTACAAAATAATTCTGGTTTACTCGTCAATAATTTTTCAGTTTCATATACTTTAGAACAATGGCGAGATGGCGGAAGTGCTACACCAGCTGCACAACAAATTCAGGTTTATTATCAAGTAAGTAATTTACCAATAACATCTTTAACACCAGGAATAAATGGATCATGGATTTCCGTTCCTGCACTAGTTACAGCAAGCCCTGTATTTAATGTTACAGCAACTGCATTGGATGGTAATTTACCAGCAAATAAAGTTGGTCTTACCTCTATTTCTATTCCTGGATTGAACTTGAATAATGGAGAGTATCTAATGATAAAGTGGGAGGATCCAAACCACGCTGGTAATGATCACGGACTTTCGATTGATGATTTTTCCATGGCATGGACAACTAGCTGCAATACATTAAACACAATTTCACCATCTGCTTGTTTAACTTATACTGTTCCTAGTGGAGATGAAACATACACATCTTCTGGAACATTCATGGACACCATTCCAAATGTTGCTTTGTGTGATAGTATTCTTACAATTAATTTAACAATAACATCTGGTTCAATTACATATTATGCTGATACTGATTTAGACGGATTCGGTGATCCATTAAATACAATACTTGGATGTGTTTTACCAGTTGGTTATGTTACAAACAGTGATGATTGCGACGATACAAATAATGGTATTGGTGCAGCTACAAATGTTTATTATTTAGATTTCGATGCTGATACATATGGCGACCCTTTAATTACACTCACTGCATGTACACAACCTCTTGGTTACGTATCAAATAGTTTAGATTGTAACGATGCTGATGCATTAATAAATCCATTAGCGTTTGATATTTTAGATAATGGAATTGATGAAGATTGCTCCGGCTCAGATGCTTCGTCATTAGGAACAGATATAGGAATGTACGAGTTCACGCAAATTGCAGCATGTCCTATGACAGCATTATCAGTTACAACACAACCATTAAATGCATTGTTTAGTGATTATTCTTCAACAGGAACAACCTGTTCTCCAGCGGCAAACGTATTTAGTACAACTGCTTGGAATATGACTGGAACAATTGATTTAAATGAGTATAATGAGTTTACAGTGACTGCAAATGACTGTTCTACTTTAGATTTGAACAGAATTATTTTTACGCATAGAATCAGTGCAACTGGCGGAACACCAACTTGGACTTTAAGATCAAGCTTAGATAATTTCGTCGCAGATTTAGGAACTGGAGCACCTCTTACAACTGATAAAACAGATACAGTCAACTTATCTACTTCTTTCGATGCTTTAACTCAAGTTACTTTTAGATTCTACATTACTAACATGGGAGGTGCTGGTGCTACTTGGAGAAATGATAATGTACGAATCATTGCTAATTTCGGATCATTGATCCCTCAAACTTATTATGCTGACACTGATGCTGATAGTTTTGGTGATCCAACGTCAAGTATTTCAACTTGTACATCAATGTTTGGATATGTATTAGATAATACGGATTGTGATGATACAGATGGTTTAATTAACCCTAATACAACTTGGTATCAAGATATCGATGGAGATTTAACAGGAAATACATTGGTAACAATTACTGGTTGTATTCAACCGATTGGTTATGTTTTGAACCCAGGCGATTGTGATGATAATAATAATGCAATTACCGGCCCTTTAACGTATTATGTTGATGCTGACAATGATGGACATGGTTCAATGACAGGTATATCAATCACAAGCTGTACGAATCCTGGTGTAGGGTATGTTACTATTTCAGATGATTGTAACGATGCAAACAATGCTGTTTACCCTGGTGCGACAGAGATATGTGATGGATTAGATAATGATTGTGATATCGACATTGACGAAGGTTTGGCAATCCTAAATTACTTTATTGATACTGATCAAGATAATTTCGGAGCAGGAAATATGCTTTCTTTCTGCCAAGATCCTGGTGTAGGATATTCGACAATAGACGGTGATTGTGACGATTCAAATCCAACTATTTATCCTGGAGCAACAGAAATCCTAAATAATAGTATTGATGAAAATTGCGATGGAACAGATAATTATCTTGGAACACAAGAAATTGACAATGTCATTTTCACAATTCAGCCTAATCCATCAACTGGAATTTTCCAACTTAATTTTAATCAATTAATTGCTGGGAAAATCGAATGTATTGATTTTAATGGAAAAATATTAATTTCTCAAAAAATTGAAAATTCATTTACACTGCTTGATCTCTCAACCATATCAAATGGAACGTATGTTTTGAAGATTGTTTCAGATAACGGCAGCACTCAACAGCGTATCGTTATTCAAAAATAATTGAATTTATTTATGTGAAGGCTATCCATATCGGGTAGCCTTTTTTATTTGCCTCAAATGTTTAACTTTATACTTAAATCAATACAAACAACTTTATGCAAAAGCTGATACTTATATTTTGTATTTCAATTATTTCAGGATTTTCAATATCTCAGAATTACTGGCAACAAGAAGTGAATTATACCATAACTGTAAAGTTGGATGATGTTAACAATTCAATCAGTGGATTTGAAGAATTTGAATACATAAATAATTCACCAGACGCATTAGATAGAATATACATTCACTTATGGCCAAATGCCTATCGAAATGGAAAAACAGCACTGGCAAAACAACAATATGAAGGAGGTCAAACAACTTTAAAATATGGTGATGAAGCAGATAAAGGTGGAATTGACTCATTAGATTTCAAAATAAATGGAACAAAAGTGAAATGGGAATTTGATCCTCAAAATATTGACATTTGTGTTATCCATTTAGCATCACCTTTGAAATCCGGTGAACGTTTTTCTGTTTCCACTCCATTTAAAGTAAAACTCCCTTCTGGTTCAATCTCACGCCTTGGACACATTGGACAATCGTATCAAATAACGCAATGGTATCCAAAACCTGCAGTGTATGATAAAAATGGTTGGAATCAAATGCCTTATTTAAATCAAGGTGAATTTTATTCTGAATACGGTTCTTTTGATGTAAGTATTACACTACCAAAAAACTACATCGTTGGAGCAACTGGCGACTTGCAAACTCAATCTGAAATAGATTTCTTGAATTCCAAAGCGGAAGAAACAAATAAAAAATTAAGTGACTATTTATCTCAAGCTCAAGGTAGAAAAGGAAAAACAGCCTTTCCCCCTTCAGACAGTGAATACAAAACAATTCGCTACACACAAAGTAAAGTACATGATTTTGCTTGGTTTGCAGACAAACGATTTGCAGTATTAAAAGGTGAAATTCCCCTGCCAGAATCAAAAAGACTGGTAACAACATGGGCAATGTTTGTACCTCACAATGCTTACACTTGGCAACATGCAATAGAATATATTAATGATGGAACATATTTTTATTCTTTGTGGAATGGTGATTATCCATATAACCAAGTTACTGCTGTTGACGGTACAATTAGCGCTGGAGGTGGAATGGAATATCCAAATGTTACTGTTATTGGAAATGCAAGTTCTAAAGAAGAATTAGAGGTTGTCATCGTACACGAAGTTGGACACAATTGGTTTTACGGAATTTTAGGAACGAACGAACGCGTTCACGGTTGGATGGATGAAGGAATGAATACATTAAACGAAGTACGTTACATTCAAACAAAATATCCAGATAACCAAAGAATGTCGGACATGGTGTTAGGCGGGAGATTTCACTTCAATGATCTAGACCACCATGATATGGGAGATATTTCATATCGAATGACTGCGGTTTTAGGTGAAGATCAACCTTTAGAAACACATTCTGCTGAATTCTCTTCATTAAATTATGGAGTTATCATGTATCAGAAAACTGGTCTAGTTTTTTACTATTTGAAAGATTACTTGGGAGAAGAATTATTTGGAAAATGTATGCATGCTTATTTCGAAGAATGGAAATTTAAACACCCTCAACCGGAGGATATGAAAGCAACTTTAGAAAAAGCTTCAGGAAAAGATTTGAGTTGGCTTTTCGGAGATCTAATTCAAACATGTAATCATGTTGATTATAAATTAAAAAAGGTAAAATCTGATGAAATAGGCACCTTGGTTACTGTCAAAAATGTTGGACAAGTAAATGGCCCAATTGAAGTGAACGTATTCAAGAACGGCGCAATTGTAGAAACAAAATGGGCCGAACCAAGCGATAAAAAAACAACCTTATCATTGAGCACAAAAGATGCAGATGAAGTGCGTATAGATGCAACAAAAGATATTCCTGAGATGTATCGTAAGAACAATAACTGGCATTCAAAAGGAATGTTGAAAAAAGTGGAACCTATTAAATTTGAATTTTTGATTGGTGACAAGGAAGCAACAAAAACCAATTTATTTTGGACGCCAATGATTGCTGGAAACATGTATGATAAATTTATGATTGGTCTAGTAGTTCATAATAATGGTGTTTCATTTAACCGCTTTCAATATTTGATTGCGCCAATGTATTCGTTTGGACGACAAATGGTTTCTGGAATTGGAGAATTCTCATATACTTGTTTACCAAAAAAGAATATTAAAATCTCTCGATTTGGCGTATCAATTAAGTCTTTTAAAATGGATTCAAGTTCTACTATTCGCAAGAGTGATGGAACCTATTTAGCGATTGCGCCTTATTGGAATGTTAAAATTGGAAATCATATAAATTCAGCTTTTTCTCAAAATTTCTTGATTCAAGGAATCGTCAAATATAACTTTTACAACGGTAAACAAGATGATTACATGGGTGGTTTTGCCAAATACGCTGTAGATTTCACACGGCCTGACCACCAAGCTCATGTTGCATTAAGAACAGACTTAATCAAGGCACAAGATGCAGAAATGGTGAGAGTAAATGTGGAAGCAAGCTACAAATTTCGTTACTTGAAAAACAATATGAAACGTTGGGTTGAAGTCCGTGGATTTGTTGGAAACACTTATCATTTAAAATTGTTGCAAGCTTCGAATACATACAGATATTCAATGTCTTTAAGTGGCAGCGATGGAGCACAAGATTTATTTTTTGAGGATTATTATTTCGGTCGTTATGCTAATACAGGAACTTGGTCACAGCAACGCGATGAAAATATGGGTGGATTTAAAAGCACAAGTAGATATGGGACAACAACTCATTGGATGGCCACAGGGAATTTATACCTTCAGTTACCTATTCCTAAACTTGGGATTTTTGGTTTGTTTGCAGATTTTGGATCATTTTCAAATGGCACAAGTGTAAACTCAGCAATAAATACTGGAGTCGGAATTAGATTGGCGAAAGTATTTGCAATCTACTTTCCCGTTTGGATGAGTACAGAATTAAATGACTCTTTTGGGAATTCAAATTACGCACGAAAAATTAGATTCACCTTAAAAATGAATATCGTGAATAAAAATATTAAGCTGACTTCCTTGTTGAATTAAAAAAATAAATAGATAAGAGTTGATTTATTGAAGTTTGAGCTAATAATTTAAAGTAACAATATTTACTTTTTAACGAATTCATAAATAGTGAATATCTCCGGGAATTCATATTTATTCTTTAATGTGTATAGCTTTTCTAAGGTGTTGAATATATTGTTTTCCGGGAATGAAAAATTCGCTGCTGCATCTAAAAAAACTATTCTTTCACTTCCATCGAGATCAACTTCATTTATGTTTGTGATTGTATAAATATTTTGTTTGATTAAATTATTAGTCATTTTAAGTGACGGATATTGTAAATCAGTTCCTTTAAAAATTTTTGGATTATAGTAATAAGCAAAATTATAGATGAAATGTTGAGGACAAATTAACACCTTAGTCTTTGGAGTTTTCAATTCAATTATTTTTGCAACCGTTTCTTTTACATGTCTTTTATTATCAACGTTTGGATTAAATGTTATAAGAAATGATGCAACCAAAAAACCAGGAATAATAAATTTATATTTCCCATTTTCAACAATATAATTAGCACATACGGCTAATACTAGATAGTAGCCTAAAGACACAAATATTAAATATCTATCAAGAAACATTGGTACCCAGTATGAAATAATAAACATAAATAGAAATGGAAATAAAAACCAAATCACCATTACTTTAATATTTAAATGAATGATTTTGAAGTCTTTCTTATATAGAACTTTAATCAGAGCACTTATTATAATTAAAAGAGCAAATACTGTTGTAACAGGTTTATTACAAAAATGCCACAACATATCATATAAACTAACTAAACCATTTGGTGGAGAAACCCACGTTTTATGACTCGTTGAGAATGAAAAACGCTTGATTAATATATTTAAATTAGGAATATAAAGAAGGATTAGACCAACTGAATAAAACACATAATTCCTAAAAATTTTAATTCTAATATCTCTAATAAATAAAACAGCAATTGATTGAATAGCTATTACGAAAAATCCGAAATAATGGGCATAAATCAACAAAGCATTTATTATTAAAAAGAAAATGATACTCTTAAAATTCTTCTGCTCATTACAAACTTTCAAAAAGTAATACATCGACATCGCCGTTAATAAGGCAAAAAGACTGTATACCCTCGCTTCATGGGCAAAAGCTAAATGATAATTTGAAAAAGTAAAGATTAAGCTTATTAAAATTGCTATTCGGAAAGTGAAATATTCTTTTCCTATTTTATATAAATATAGTACAGTGAAAGCACTAAATATTAATGAAGGTAATCGAACAGAAAAGGCACTTATTCCAAATAATTTAATCCAGTTTTGTAAAAAGAAAAAATGCAAAGGCGGGTTATTTTCGCTATAAAGCATTTTTATTATTGCTGATGTATCCAGTTGAGCATGATACATACTAAATGGTTCATCACCTCCTATTGAGTTTGACGAAATGAAAATAATCTTAAGGATGACGTTTAGAAAAACCAGTAAAAAAGGAGTGAATTTTATCCAGTAATTATTATTCAAGTTGTTAACCATTAAAATAGTTGAATGTTTTCTAAAAAAATTAATAAACCAAAATAAAGGCTAGAAATTTATTCTAGCCTTCTTGATTATCTATTACTATACTGACCTTTGCTCTTTCGAATATTGACAGAAACGATTTTATATTAAGGACACATTGCCAAACTATCGTGTTCATCACTTGTAATAAGATTCAACATCACTTCTGGAAAGTGAAAAGTAGTGCTCATGATTCCAGGTTTAACCTCATCCGTAATTCGTGCTTTGATATCCACTTTTCCTCTTGGCGATTCAACACAAACCATGTCGCCCTCATTGATTAAATGTCGCGCTGCATCTGTGGCATTGATCAATAATACATCTTCTGTAAGGATTTTGACATTGCCTGTTCTTCTCGTCATCGTTCCAGAATTGTAGTGTTCCAATTCTCTATTCGTTGTGATAATGTATGGATATTCTTTTCCGTTTTCAACTGTCTCATTACTTTCTTTGAAATCAAAGTAATGAAATTTTCCTTTTCCTCTGGTGAATTCCTGCAAGTGCAATATTTCTGTGTCTGAACCGTCTTTTGCAACTGGCCATTGTTTTCCACTGTCACCCAATCCATCCCATTGAACTCCTGCGAAGAAAGGTACAATTTGACTTATTTCTTGCAACATGGTATCAGCATCATAATCTGCTTGAGCATAACCCATTTTATTCATGATGTCCACCAAAATTTGACCGTCACTTTTTGTTCCTTCTAATGGTTCAACAGCTTTAATAACTCGTTGAATTCTTCTTTCAGCATTTGTAAATGTTCCACTTTTCTCTAAGAATGTAGCCCCTGGAAGTACAACATGAGCATATTTAACTGTTTCTGTCATGAAGATTTCTTGAATAACCAACAACTCCAAATTTTCCATTGCAGCAATTACTTTATTTGTATTTGGATCAGTTTGAACAACATCTTCACCCATTAACCATAAAGCTTTCAGATTACCTTCAATCGAAGCTTCAAACATTTCTGGAATTTTCAATCCTTTACTGAAAGGTATTTTTGTCTTATAAAATGCTTCGTATAATTTATTGACTTCAGGATCATATGAATTCATGTAACCA
>VFKM01000142.1 GCA_009885545.1 Flavobacteriales bacterium | reverse complement strand
TTCCAACCATTTTCATACTTTGGATATGTAAAAGTGAATTCACCTTTTGGTTTTACTTTCACATTTACTAAAAGTGGGTTTTCAGGATACAAATAAATCACTGGTTTGTCAACTATTATCATTTGTTCTTCTGCGATTTGAAAAAAGACTGAAACGAAGGTTTTGTGTTGTGATTTCCCTACTATTGAATCGGTGTAGATTTCATAATAGTTAGAAGAATAATAAAAAACAAACGTATATGAACCTGATTTTGTATTTAAATCAAAATGATTTTTTGAATCTAATTTTGTATGTTGATTCACTCCGTTTATCGAATACAGCAGTTCAGTAGTTGGATTAATTTCCGTTAGGTTGTAAAATGTAAAAAAAAATGCAGATTCGCTTGGCTTTAAACTTTGATCAACTATTGAACTGTCAATCGAATAAGGCCGAACGTATTTTTTGGAATCCTCAGCAAGTGTTATGTATGAAAAAAGGAGAAAGATTATAGAAGTAATGATTTTCATAATGTAGTTTTTGATTGATTACAACAATTTTTCATATTGGTTCAAGTCGTTTGAAATCTTGCAAGAATCATTCCATCTTAATTTCTGCTTTTTATGTGATTGAGAATTATTTTCTGAATTTTTACTTTTGATTTTGTGTGAAAAATGTTCTAGGTGATAATTTCCTTAAAATTTCTATAAAAATGAGTGTTTTGCAACTGTCTTTTATTAATTTCACACATATTTTTAGACTATGAACGTAAAAGCATTTTTCATTAAAAATTGGATTCATTTTGCAGTTGTTGCATTTATCCTAATCCTTGCGGCAATCTATTTTAAACCACAAGTTGATGGCTACGGCTTAAAACAACATGATGTTGAACAATGGTTGGGTGCTACACATGAAACTGATCGTTTTAGAGGAAATACTGGAGAAGAAGCACTATGGACTAATTCACTTTTTGGAGGAATGCCTTCAACACAAATTTCTGTAATGTATCCTGGAAATTATATAAAACAAATTTCTAATTTTTACTCAAGATCATTTCCTGGCCCAATGGGTATTGTAATTATGCATCTCATAGGTTTTTATATTCTGGCTTTATTTTTAAGGATAAATCCATTAATAGGCGTTATCGGTGCTATCGCATTTAGTTTTGCCAGCTATGAAATTGTTATCATTCAGGCAGGACATTTAACAAAAGCAATGGCTACAGCCTTTATGGCTCCGGTGCTTGGTGCATTTATCTATTCCTATAGATCTAATAGGATGTGGGGAATTGCTTTCTCGGCCTTTTTCATGGCTCTTGAATTAGCAGCGAATCACGTTCAAGTTACTTACTATTTCATTTTTGTATTAATATTCGTTGGAGTTTATTTTTTAATAGATTCTTTAAAGCAAAAAAAGATTAAATCTTTTATTATCACTTCTGTCGGTTTATTGGCCGTCTATTTATTAGCATTTGCTGTAAATGTTGGAAATATTGCTTTAACAGCTGATTATGCGAAAAACACAATTAGAGGTGGAAATGATATTAACATTAACCCTGATGGAACAGTAGCAAAAAATCAATCTGTTGGATTGGATAAGGATTATATCACGCAATGGTCGTATGGAAAAGGAGAAACATTTACATTGATCTCACCAAACATTAAAGGAGGTGGGTCTTTTGCCATTGGAGGAAGTCCATTTCAAGAGGTTGTAGAAGCTTCAGATTTGAGCGCTCAAGATCAAAATGAAGTGTTACGTTCACCAGCATATTGGGGTGAACAACCTTTTACTTCAGGGCCTTCATATGTAGGAGCAATTACGTTGTTTTTCGCCTTCTTGGGATTAGTGTTTTTGAAAACAAGAATGAAATGGGCATTGTTTGCTGTTACCGTGCTTGCCATTATGCTTTCTTGGGGTAAGAATTTCATGGGATTAACTGATTTCTTCATTGATTATATTCCTGGTTACAATAAATTCCGAACGGTAACAATCATTTTAGTATTAGTTGAATTATGTATACCAATATTAGGGATGTTGTTTTTGGACCAGTTGATCAAGGAACGTGAAAATTTCAAAGAAAAAAAGAAGCAGTTTTTAATTGCTATCGGTGTTTTTGTGTTTTCACTATTAGTAGTGAAAGTTGCTGGATTGGGTGATAATTATTCTTCAAAAGTGGAGCGTGATCAAATTGCAAATATGGAAGTTGGAATTAAAAGTCAACTATCTACAATGGATCCTCAAGCTTTGAAAACGCAATACAATGTTGATGCTTCAGATCCTGCTCAAATAGATGCTTTTGTCGCACAAATAGCAGAGACAAATGAGAAAAAATTCGAAAACCTAAAATTAATTCGTCACGATATTTATAATTCTAGTATGAATAGAACACTCTTGTTTGTATTCTTTGCAGGTTTACTTACATTATTGTTTTTGTATACATCAATTCCAAGTACTGCTTTGGCTTTAGCTGTTTTAGCCTTAACAATGATGGATACTATTCCAATCGCTTATCAATATTTGGGTGCCCAAGAAGAAGGGAATAAACTTAAGTATTGGGTAGACAGTGGATTGGCTAGTTTTCCAATATCTGCAACTGCAGCGGATGAAAAAATAATGGAGAATGAATTATCATTGAATCCAACTTTGAAACCGATTATTGAAAAAGCGAAACGGGAAGGTTCTCAAAAAGCGAATGATTTAGGATACACTGGATTGGTAAAAAAGAATGTTGTTGATTCTTACCGTTTTTCAGCATTGAATTTTGAGACTAGCTATCGTGTTTTCGATATGAATGGTGGTTTCCAAAGTAACAGAGCATCTTATTTGCACAAATCTTTGGGTGGGTACCACGGAGCCAAATTGAGAAATATCAATAATTTATTTGATTTCCATTTATCCAAAATGAACAACAAAGTATATGATATGCTTAACGTGAAGTATTTCATGCAGCAAGATGAAAGCGGTGTTGACGATGTTAGACCAAACCCTACTGCTATGGGAAATGCTTGGCTTGTTCAACGAATTGAAAAATACGCGACACCTAACGAAGAAATTCGAGGACTTGGAAGTGAATTTAAAATTGTAAATAAAGGACAAGGTCAATTTTTGGTGAATTATGAACAACAAAAAGAAGCAACGGTTTACGGAGCTGAAAAGCTTCAATACTTGATTCCTGGAAAAGACACAATCGATATTCCATTGAGTAATGGTATGACAGAAGGCACAGAAGCAATGTTTGTAATGGATATCAATGGCAGAAGTAATTTGGTGCCAATGTCAACAATGAGTTTGGACACGGCAAAATCATTTATTTCTTTGGTGTCAATTAAATTAATGAATGAATTCAAACCGAGAGAAGAAGCTATTATGCTTACCTCTGAAGCAGCAAAATTATCAGCTTCAAAATTCTCAGGAGAAGGCTCAATTAATCTTTTGAGCTACGCTCCAAATAAATTGGTTTACAAAGTTGATGTCAAAGGAAAGCAACTTGCAGTTTTCTCTGAAGTGTATTATCCAGAAGGTTGGAATGCATTTGTTGATGGTAAGGAAGTTGAGATATTAAAAGTGAATTACCTCCTTAGAGGATTGGAATTAACCAACGGGAAACATACAATTGAATTCAAATATGATAATTCGAAATATCTTAAAGTGAATAATGTCGCTCGAATTGGATCAATATTATTATTTCTCCTTTTTGGTATAACTATTTTTTATTCTTGGAAAAAGAAAAAAAATCAAGCTTAAAATAGAAAAGAGGATTATTGAAAATCCTCTTTTTTTATGCGATCACCAATGGTGAAAGACTTAAGAGCTTTCTTACCAATTAATTCATTTAAAAATTTAGGATGTAAACTATAGCCAGGACGAACAGAACGAATATGTTCAATTAAAACTGTTTCTCCAATGTTTAAATCTTTTGCAATATATAATGACTTAGCAAATACTTTTCCCGCAACTTGCTTTTCTGTTAATTCGAATGAGACTTTTCCTATTGCTAATTCGGCTTGACGAACAGCGTCAACCATTTCCTTAAATTCACTTTCATTCATTGAAAAGGATGCATCTGGGCCACCGATTGACCTATCTAAAATAAAATGTTTTTCTATGATTTTAGCACCAAAACATACTGAAACAATTGGCACTATTGAACCAATTGTATGATCAGATAGTCCGCTAAGCAGATTAAACTCATCTGCTAACTTTTTCACCATAATCATATTTGCTTCCTCAATTGGAGCAGGATAACTAGATGTGCATTTTAACAATACAATTTGATGATTTCCAACTTCCAAACATGTTTCTATTGCTAATTTAATATCATCGTATTCAGCGATTCCAGTTGAGATAATAATTGGTTTTCCTTTTGAAGCGGTATAGCTAATCAAGGGGATATCCGTTATTTCAAAAGATGCAATTTTGTATGCCGGAACATTTAAATTTTCTAAAAAATCAACAGAACTCTTATCGAAAGGTGACGAAAAACAGATTAACCCTTCTTCCTCAGCTGTTTTAAAAAGTTCAGCATGCCATTCCCATGGCGTATAAGCCTCCTTATACAAATCGTATAAATATTTACCGTCCCAAATTGTCCCATGAATTTTAAAATCCTCTTTTTTACAATTTAGGGTAATTGTATCAGCTGTATACGTTTGAAATTTAATAGCATTAGCTCCAGCTCTTTTTGCTGCTCTTATCGTTTCTTTCGCTATATCAATACTTCCATTATGATTAGCAGACAATTCTGCGATGATAAAAACAGAACTGTTGTTATCAAGTGAGTAATTCCCGATTTTAATCATTTTTCGTGAATTGTTTAGTAAATAATAAAGTGTCTTGATTAATTTGCTGTTTAAAATTAAATCGTTCAAATGTTTTAATAGATGGAATATTACCCTTAAAGACAAACCCTTGAATAATATCTAATTCATTCATTGAATACTTTTTTTCTAAGGCAATTAATCCTTTTCTAAACAAGATGTTGCCAATTCCTAGACCATGATAATCTGGAGCAACAAGATAACTTATTGTGGCAATTTTATCCAATATATCAAAACGAATACTTCCAACAAGAATATTATTTAATTCGAGCAAAAGGTAAAAACAACTTAACGATTGTAATTTTTTATTGAACCAATTTAAGTGATCTTCCCATTCTATATTTTCTTTATTAAACGAAAATTGTCGAGTATTTGGATGGTTTGTCCATAAAAAAGTCAAGTTACAATCATTTATATTTGCTTCCCTAATTGAGTAGTGATCCTCTGATGATAATTGTTTAATAATTTTATGAATTCTATCAATTGAATGACCATCAATTAATGTTGGGGAGGGAATAGTTTCATTTAACTTTAAAAGCGCAGTTGTTAAATCTGAAGATGAAAAATCCTTTGCATCTACAAATGTTTTCAATTTTAAATGATGTTGATAAACAAGTTTTTGATTATCAATATAATGTCCACTTATTATTTTCATTTTTGCTGCTATTCCCTCAAGCAATATCCCACTGCAAGGTAGAATTGCGAATTCACATTGTTCCATTAAATGTGCCATATCAACTTCTAGTAAGTTTTTGTGAAAATGCACATTTTCATAAGAGTATTGATTTAATGATTCGAAGAAATGATATCCTGGACCAAGAACACAATGAATTTGACTAAATTTTTCACTTTGAATTACTACCTCAAGTGCTCTTTTTGTTATGTTGAGAGGATCAGATCCTCCAAAACAAATCATTATGCTACCAGTAGTCTTTGAGATTGTTTTTTTTTGAGCTAACTCGAGAAATGATTTACGAATCATCGCATAATTCAGACCAATATAAAATTGGGTAAAAATTGGACAGCTATAATCTTGACTCGACAAGGATGGAGTTGGATTTATTATAGCATCAGCTAATAATTTTCGACTAGCAAGGTCATCAATGCATATAATTTTTGCTCCTAAGGAATGTATTGCTTTATGATAACTTGAATCAAATTCATAACCATCGATGATTACAATGTCATCTGATTTGATAATAGATAAGAAATCCTTGCTTTTATTAAATTGAATAAAATGATATTTTTCATTTTTTAAATCCTTGAAATATGTTTCAAGATTGTCTGTACTGAAGAAAGTTATTTCAAAATTGTCGATTGAATCAGCAATAGAAAGACATCTCATCAGATGTCCATAGCCGATTTCTTGATTGGCGTCTACTCGGAATAATAATCTTGTGGTCATTTATATAGTTCCGAATATTTCATCTCCGCTTGTCTCCAATCCTCCATATTATCGATATCTTGAACTTTTAATTCAGGTAATTGAAACGATCCAACTTTTCCTTTCCAAAGAGTCTTGTTTTTCTGAAACTCAGGTACATTGAAAAAGTAAAATGAACCAGCATCATGGAATGTTGGTTCTAAATCTTGTGATCTAGTTTCAATTAAATCAGGTTGTAATAACTCAATTTCATTTTTAGTATTTAATCTAAACGCTCTTTGAATGGGAAACGAATAAACAACACATGCCATAACTGTATCAAATTTACCTGATTCAAAAAGGGCAATTGCTCTAATTAAATCTTCAGAACTAATAAGTGGTGAAGTGGGATAGATACAACAAACGGAATCTAAATGAATTGATTTTTTAGAATATTGATCTATTACTTCCAATAAAACATCTGACGTTGTTGCAAAATCATCAGAATTATTTTTTGATCGAAAAAAAGGAACTTTTGCACCAAATTTAATTGCAATTTCTGCAATCTCTTCATCATCTGTCGAAACAATTACCTCTTCAAACAAATTACATAATATTGCTGTTTCTATAGCATATGCAATCATCGGTTTCCCATGAAACAACTTGATGTTCTTTCTTGGGATTCTTTTACTTCCACCTCTTGCTGGGATAATTGCGATCAAATTTTAAAAATTATTTAAAGTTGTTATTTTGTTTTTTCTAAAAGAAACCAAGTAATATCATCTTGAGGAAATACGGGATCATTTTTATAGACAAAACCGTAATCTATTAATTTCAGATCTGAGTATTGTTGTAACATTTCACCAGCAAAATCTCTTTTGAAAAGTCTGTCGCTATGTCCTCTGTATGCAATAGCAACGGGTGATGGATTATAGTATTCGGCAATTAAAATGTACTTTTTAGAAGTATCATATAATTTTTGGTAAACAGTGTGTAAATGTTCTGGGTTGATATGAATTAACACCCCTTTTATCAATGATAGATCTACTTTTTCATTGAAATTTAGATCAAAAATAGAACAATTGTATACTGAATCTTTACCTATTAATTCATTTAACTCAGACGCGGCATTTTCGTTAATTTCAACAGCATTCATCTTAATTGTTGGGTAAATTAATTTCAATGCTTTCAAATTCATACCGATATTGGCACCAAATTCTATACAAGATGCAATTTTACCAGCTTGTTGTAACGCTTTGATAAAAAAATTGAGGTTAGAAGCTAAAAGAAATTCCCCTTTATTTCTATCAATATATTCTGTTCCGAATTCTCCAGCCCAAAAGACTTCTTGTTCAGTTTTGAAACTGTTTTCTGACATAAATATGGTTTTGAAACAAATTTAATGAAATTCCTCTCAATCCTTAATATGTCTATATCTTTTTCATTAATATATTGAAAAAGATAGAACTCCAGAACCAAAAATAAATAAATGGACTAAACCTTTTTAGAGAAAGCAAAACTTAATGATTGAAGAACGATGTAGGATTATTAAGAATAGAAATCTTTTATACAGTTTATTGTTTCTTGAATTGAAGAATTCTCAATACTCGGAAACATTGGAATACTTATGCATCTGGAGTAATATCTTTCTGCATGAGGAAAATCTCCTTCTTTCCATCCCTGATTTTTATAATATGGCATTAAATGCACAGGAATATAGTGTACTTGAGCAAATATGTTATGATCTCTTAAATAGTCGTATAAACCACGTCTATCAGTTACTTCTAAAACAAAAAGGTGGTAGGCATGTCCCTCAACGAATCCAGAGTAATTTATTACTGGTTTGAAATCTTTGAACGCCTCGGTATAAATTTTTGCAATCTCTTTACGACGTTCTAAGTTCCTATCGGCTCTCATTAATTGCGAGCTTCCCAAAGCGGCTTGAAAATCTGTTAGTCTATAATTATATCCCAATGATTGCATTTCCATATACCAAAGCGGGAAATCTGTTTGTTTCTCTGTGCTGTTGCCATTTGCGAAATCTATAGAATTTTCGAACAATTCAACATTTCTGGTGATTCCATGGGTTCTTAATTCTAAAAGCTTCTTATAAAGATTTTCATCGTTTGTTGTAATCATTCCTCCTTCACCAGTTGCGATATGTTTTACCGGGTGAAATGAAAAAATAGACAAATCAGCAAATTGTCCATTACCTGCTTTTTGTTGCTTTTTTTCTGAGTCAATAAAAAATCCACCAGGAGAATGGCATGAATCTTCAAGAATCCATAAACCGTGCTGATTTGCGAGTTTTTTGAATTCATCCAATTGTACAACTCTGCCAGCAAAATCAATAGGAATAATTCCAACTATTTTTTTATCTTTATTCTTTTCAATAACTTGTTTAACAGATTCAATATCCATTAAATAAGTATCTGGATCGATATCCGCAAAAAGAACATTTCCGCCACAATATTTTACACAATTTACCGAAGCTGCAAAAGTTATAGGGGAGCAAATTACATATTCATCTCTTTTTATTCCTAATGCAAGAACACTTAGATGAAGCGCAGCTGTCCCATTACTAACAGCGACAGCATAATTTGAATCGACGTATTGGGCAAATTCGTTTTCAAAGAGTTGAATTTTAGGGCCTTGTGTTAAAAAGTCAGATTGTAATGTTTCGATAACGGCATCAATATCACCTTGAGTAATTTCTTGTCTGCCATATGGTATCGGTTTTCTCATATAGAAAATGAAGGATCAACAAATTCTTTGATTAATTTTCTTAAACCATCAACTGTTTCCCATTCTGCGTTGTTATTAGAGTTATAAGAAAATCCTTCTTCCACTTTTTTAGCATTAAAATGAGTGATAAAATCAGCTGTTTTCCAATTTGGAGTCTGGGGAAGAATAACGTAATATTTTCCTAGGTCATACGTAAAAAAAGAATCCGAAGAAGTAATCATTTCTTCGTGAATTTTCTCCCCTGGTCGAATTCCAATAACAGGTTTTTGGCATTCCGGACCAATTGCTTCCGCTACATCAACAATTCTATATGAAGGAATTTTAGGTACAAATACTTCTCCTCCCCAAGCAGCATCTAAGGCATGCATAACCATATCAACACCACCTTGAAGTGATATGTTAAAACGGGTCATTGAAGCTACAGTTATAGGAAGGATTCCATCGGTATTTTTCTTTTTAATAAAAAAGGGAATTACAGAACCATTTGATCCCATAACATTGCCATACCGAACTACAGAAAATTTAATATCTCGTTTTCCTTTGATATTATTGGCTGCCACGAAAAGTTTATCAGAAGTTAACTTTGTAGCACCATATAAATTTATTGGAGCACATGCTTTATCAGTCGATAATGCTACGACTCGCTCAACATTTGTTTTCAAAGCTGCGTTGATAACATTCTGTGCACCACCAACATTTGTTTTTACACATTCATCAGGATTATATTCAGCAATATGTACATGTTTCATCGCTGCTGCATGAATTACATAATCAATATTTGTAAATGCTCTTTCAAGTCTTTCTTGATCTCTAACATCACCAATGAAATAGCGAATTTGCGGATAAACTTTTTGAGGGAAATCTTGTTCCATTTCAAATTGTTTTTGTTCATCTCTAGAAAAAATAACAAGACGTTTAATCTCAGGATATTTGGTGAGAATGTGTTTGGTTAACGCTTTCCCTAATGAGCCAGTTCCTCCAGTAATTAAAATTGATTTTTCTTTCACGCTTTAAATAATTTATGGTAAAAATAATAAATTAAGGAATCTAATTAAGTTTCCTACGATCGAAAGCGTCAATCATAGAAAATTCACTCGCATTGTAGATTGATATGTTTTTCTTATCTGCAAATCGCTTGATTTCCCAATATCCTTTAAATGATAAATAAAATTTATGAATAATTTCGTGTAAACGCCTATGACGGGTTATATAATCTTGCATTTTTTGAGGTAGACTTTCATTTTCATCGTAAAAGTGTTTTTGGTTCACCAAGGGTATGTTTTGTTCGGTAACCGAAATTTCACCCAACCAAGAATGATCTGCACCAAGAATATAAATATTCTTATAACCTAAGCTGATTGAATTCATTAATGCAGGAATCAAGACATTATGTGGACGTGACATTCCATATCCTTTAGAAAAACACCAATTACAAAAAAAATCAAACCCCTCAACAGGAGTTGTATTAAAATAATAGGGTTTTATAAAACTGTTTTTCGATAATAAATTTTTCAATCGGGCAGATTTTTTAAAAATTGCAGGTACAAATAAAATCATATCCCATGTTGTTTTTATTTCTAAATTAGAAAATAGCTGATTATTAGAGTTAATATAAAGCTCTGATAATTGACTATCTGCTTTAAAGAATTGTGGTGCTAATAGTGTGTAATAACTGGGCTTTATTTGTTCAAATAAAGGCGTGCAAACCATCAAATTGACTACAAGTGTTTTTTTTGATAGAATTTCTGGTTTATATTTATCTATCGATAAGTTAAGAGATGGACCGTTTGCCAAAATGACAACCTCTTCATCTTTTTGCAGATCAATTTTTGTATTTTTTGATGAATTAAATTTGGATTGTAGAAGTATACGAAGAATCGAAATGAGTGTGTTTTGTAAGTTTATTAAAAAAATCATTTGTCAAATTTTTTGTTTTATAAAAAAACCACGAAGCACATTCCATCTTACCAAAATCAAATAATAAGCTTTCGAGAATTGCCCTGTGAAAAGAAATCCTAAAGAAATAATCAGAGCAGCACCAAACTTAAAGATGTATTCAATTAGCTTAATGAATTTTTCAGATTTGGAATTTTCTTTCAGACGAATTGCTTCGCTTTGTCCAATTATTTTAGAAAGTCGGATGATGAATCCTTTTTCAAGACGGTAATCATCAATAAAATGTTCAACTTTAAGTGTAGGAAGATAAAGGGTTTTTAAACCTGCTTTTTTCAATTTGTCAAACACAAATTTATCATCACCTCGGGTATGGAGGTCAACATTGAAACCGCCATAACTATGGAAGAATTCCTTTCTGAATACCATATTGCAACCCGCAGGATATTTTTTTGTAAAAAGCATTACTTGATCTCCTAAATCAACTTTTGAAACAAGACCATCAATATATTTTGATAGCCATTTTGGTTCCATACCTTTATTGTAACAAGGGATTACTTTTCCCCCAAATGAAATTATGTCTTTATATTGAGGATCTTCTGCAAATTTTTTTACAATAGTAACATATTCTTGAATAGCAAAACCGTCATCATCAATAAAACAAAGAATGTCCCCTGATGCTATTTCAATACCTTTATTTCTAGCAAAAGATAAACCTGGATTGTTTTCTTTTATATAAATGACCGACAATTGTGGATTTTCCTGCACGAAATTTTCGCAAATATTTTCTGTATTATCTGTTGAATTATTATTTACAAGAATAATTTCAAAATTTGAAGGAGCCTCTGTTTGGTTTTTTAAATGCTCCAGACATTTCGGCAGATAGAGTTCCCTGTTATACGTGCAGATGATAATAGAAATTTTCATTAAGTCTTATATGAAGATTGTTTATCCGTTTTAGACAAATATAGTATTAATTTGATTTTAGATAGACCCATTACTTATGTCAAATTAGTCCAAAGGAAAAAAATGCCGTGACAGCATTGTCAGAATTTAAAAGCATATAGAATAATTGAAGAATACAAAAAGAAGGACGTTAAAAACAGCTTGTAATTAATTTCATAAGTTGATAATGCAGATATTAAATCCTCATATTGAGAATTGAATAATTTACTAAACATTACTGACTTGAAATTAAGTGCCTTGAATTTTTATTTCAACGAGAAGCTAATGCAGATATTCGATTTGTTTTATTTTGTTTTCATCCATTTTTTTGTAACTGAATGACCATTATTCATGGTAACCGTTATCAAATACAAACTGTTGTTTAATAAATCAGTCTGGATTACTGTTTCGTTTGAAGTTGGCTTTGACGTTGAAATTTCTTTCCCTAATTGAGAATAAATAATGATGCTTTCCACATTCTCGTAATCTTCTAATGAAACTGTGATTTCTTTACTTCCTGGATTTGGGAATAAATTAATAGAAAATAATTCATCGTTTGCATTCTCTTCAACAGCTAAATTAGTCAAGATCTCACACGCATTTATATACGTTGGGAAATTTGTAGATGAGCTTAAACCATTGAGTTGAGATCCTGTTAACGAAACATTTCCAACAACACTATTCGCTGCTGAAGTGCAGTTTTCAAAATTGTAGTATGCAACCAGATTAGACTCATTTCCACTTAATGCGAATTCAAAATTATTTGAAATTTCTGTTTGCGTTTTTGCTACATCCCAGATTCGAATTTCATCAATTTCTCCAAATGCAGGAAAACCTAAAGTTCCAGAAAGAAACTTATAGATTCCTATTCTAAAAGGTTCCTGACTAGGGTGGATTCCTGTTACTGATCCAGCGGTTATAGTACTGGAAACTAAAACTCCATCAACGTAAAAAGAAATTTGAGAAGTACCGTGAACAACTGCAATATGTGTGCATCGCGCAGGAATGATAACTGCGTTTACTGTTTCAGCACTTGATGAAAAGTTACAATTCCCATCTGCATTCCAACTGTGTGAAATTTTTCCGTTAGCAATTGCAATTGAATAACTATGATCAGATATTCCACACCATCCTTTATGAACTATAGCTTGAGTACCGGTTACATTATCTAATTTAATCCAAGCTTCAATCGTGAATTCGGTCGTGAAATTTAATAAATCATTTGATGGGACTTCAACGTAACCAGTTGTTCCATTGAAATACGCAGAATTGTTTTGGGTGAAGCTAAATTGGCTTGATAAAACAAGAATTAAAAAAATAAAATATGATTTCATAACTTTTTTATAGATTAGTATCAATCAAATATACTTGTTTTAATGTAATATAAAAATGATATTTCACAATAATAATTTTACCAATGGCATTTTTTGCTTCCTGCTTGAAAATAATTTCTTTGAAAATTAAAGTCCCTGAAAATGATCAATGCCTTCATTAAAATCATTTTTGAAATTTCATATTATCTTTTTTAAAACCATGGCTTAAACAAAGATTAGATAGTTTTTAATAAGAATTCAATTGCCTTAGTAATCTGTGCATCTGCGGCAGAAAATTATTACAATTTACTTATTCTCAAAGATTCTTTGATGTTCTCAGAAGCGATAATCACGATATACATTCCAGTAATTAGATTGGTCATGTCAATTTGATAACGAAAAGTTCCACGATCAAGTTTTCCAGAATGAATGGATTCAACGAGTTTTCCATTCATATCTAATAAAGTTATTTCAAAACGTTCTTTGGATGGAATACCAACCTCTAATGTTGCGATTGTGCTTACCGGATTTGGAAAAACCTTAGATGTAAATTCAGTTGGTAATGCTATTCCGTTTTCATCTTTTTCAACCTCTAGAAATGGATCTGTTTCAACCGTTTGTTCTAAATAATCCATATAAATAGTTGAATAACCCACACCGCCTGCGTATGAAGTGACATATTCAATAGTTTCGACCAAATTGATTGGTTCTTCAATGCTAAAAGACATCTTTCCAAGAATATCAGGCATTTCAGCTACCATTATTTCAGGTATTGCAAATTCTATACTTTCAACATTAGCTTTAACGGTTTGATCTAAACTCGTATTATCAGAAAAAATACGCATTGCAGAATGTTGAATTTGTTGAATTGTTTCTTTCTCCTTTTCGTTCGAACAACTGAATAATGTCAACCCAAAAACTACTATGAGTGAAAACAACATGGCACTTTGAACGGTGCGTTTAGAGCCAATTTGCCAAGCTTCAAATTCAGCATTAAGAGCGGCTTCTTGTGTGTTTGTAATTCTACCACAAACTGGTTGACCATTTAAACTTTTTAAAGTTTGTTTGATTTCGTAGTTTGACTTTTTGGTGAAATCATATACTTCAGTTGCGCATTTTTGACAAAAAGCACCTTTTTGAGTTGAATTCATTTCATTCCAATTCTCGGAGCACGGGTCATTAATTCCAATATTTTTCATAGCTCATTTAGATTAAGTTTAACACTTTATACCTAACTCAAATTTTGTTTAGTCATATTGTCTTAAGTATAATGCCGATATAGTTTGAAAATAGTTCAATTTTATTGGACTATATTGAAAACATAATCGGAATTACAAGTAGATTCTATATTCGTTCAATTTCCATAAAGATTAAATTTTTTATCAAAATTTACGTTAATTTAAAATGATGCTTTCAATAACAAATCAACGTAATTTTCTGAGATAGATTATATTTGTTCCAACAGATTATGGGTATAGTTCAAAAAGATGCATTTCGTACAATGATTATTTCTTATTTAGGAATAATCTTAGGCTATTTGAATAAAGGTCTTTTGTTTTTGCTTATCCTATCAACTGAACAAATTGGATTGGTGAATTTAATTTATTCTGTTGGTATTTTATTTGCACAATTCGCAAATCTTGGTACAATTTATACTACTTGGAAATTCCTGCCTTACTTTAAAAATGAAGAAAAAAAGCACCATGGATTTCTACCTTTAATGTTGCTGATTGTTTTGGCAGGAATTACATTGTGCACACTATTGGCAATAGCTTTCAGATCCAATATTGAAGGAATGTACTCCGAACGATCAGCACTTTTCGTTTCGTATTACTTGTGGATTTTACCCATTGGAATTTCTTATGTTCTATTTATGATATTAGAAGTGTATTTAAGAAGTTTTTACAAAAATATTATTTCTGTTGTCGCTTTAGAAATTGTATTACGCCTTTCATTAACACTATTACTTATGTTGATTTGGTTCAATGCCATTTCATTTAATGTTTTTATTATACTACATAGTCTTATTTACATTATACCTGCGTTGGTTTTGATAATTTATTTATATCGCATCAATGAATTGAATTTGAGTTTGTCTAGCATAAAAATTTCTAAGCGATTTAAAAAAATATTGATTCAATTTTCGTTGTTTAATTACGTCAATACGTTGGGGAATGTTTTAGTGAATTCACTGGATGTAATGATGATCGCACAGTTTATTGGTCTTCAAGCCACAGGAGTTTATACGACAGTCGTATTTTTAACGAGCGCAATACAGGTTCCTTTTAAGTCGATTTTGAGAGTGAGTTCTTCTTTGGTTGCTGACTATTGGAAGCATCGTGAGTTTGATAAAATGAAAGAATTATATCAAAAAGTCAGTTCAGTATCCTTGGTGATTGGTTTGGGCTCTTTTGTATTTGTTTGGAACAATATTGATTTCTTATTTTCCTTTTTGAAGCCTGAATTTCAAGAAGGGAAATGGGTGTTTTTCTTTTTAATGATGGGAAGATTGATTGATATGTTTTTTGGGTTGAATGGTTCAATTTTTTCAACATCTAAAAAATTCAAATACGACATTATATTCACCTTGTTTTTAATTGGGGCTGTTTTCGTTTTGAATCTTCTTTTCATCCCGAAATGGGGGATAGCAGGTGCAGCAATTTCAACTTCAATTGCGCTAATTATTTATAATGTTGGAAGATTGATTTTCGTTTGGGCAATTTATAAAATACATCCTTTTCAGCGCAATCAATTTATTGTAATTGGCTTAGGTCTTTTAACGATTTATTTTGGGAGTTTAACGCAGGATTTGATTCAAAACAAATGGATCCAATGTTGCATTGAATCCATTTTAGTATTTGGTATTTTCTTTCTTCCAATTTATTTGTTTTCACTTGAGAAAGAAACAGTCAATTATGTCAAAAAAGGCATTCTGTTCATCAAAGAGAAAACGGGAATTTCAAAATAAAAGCTGTTTTAAATTTTCGCTTTAGCATCACTAATAGCATTAGCTAATCCAATTGGTTTTTTTCCTCCAGCTGTAGCAAAGAATGCTTGTCCACCGCCACCACCATCGATCTGTTTTGCAACTTCACGAATAATATTTCCAGCGTTAATTCCTTTGCTTTCTATTACTGAATCTGAAGCGATGATGCTTATTGAACATTTATCACCTTCGTTTCCACCAATAACACCATAGAAATTATCAACTTCACCTTTTAATTGAAATAAAATATCTTTAATGGAACCAGCATCCAAAGAAACAATTGTTCCTAAGAAATTTATTCCGTTGATTACTTCAATCTTGTTTTTCAAATCGCCTTTAACAGCAAGAGCCTTTTCTTTTTGCAGCAATTCAATTTCCTTATTCATTTGATTATTCTTCATCAATAAATCGTCCACCGCCTTTATCAAGTCTTTCGGATTTTTTAATGTCAATGCAATTGAATCAAGTGTTTTTGCTTTTTGTTTGAAGTAATTTTCTGCTGTAGTTGATGTTATCGCCTCTATTCTACGTATTCCTGCCGCAACAGCTGTTTCAGTTGTGATTTTAAACAAACCAATTTTCCCAGTTGATGGAACGTGAATTCCACCGCAAAGTTCCACTGAATCGCCAAATTTTATAACGCGAACGGCATCACCATATTTCTCACCAAATAAAGCCATAGCTCCCATCTTTTTCGCCTCTTCGATTGGAGTGTTGCGTCGTTCGTCCAAAACGATGTTTTGCTTGATCGCGACACTTACCAATAGTTCAATTTTTTCTAATTCTTCATCTGTAACTTTAGAAAAATGGGAGAAGTCAAAGCGTAAATAATCTGGATTTACTAATGATCCTTTTTGCTCCACATGTGTTCCCAAAACAGTTCTTAAAGCGTGGTGTAATAAGTGAGTCGCTGAGTGATTGCACGATGAATCAACTCTTTTTGATTCATTCACAACAGCAGTATATACAGCTTCAAGATTGATCGGTAATTTCTCAGTTAAATGTATAATTAGATTATTCTCCTTTTTGGTATCAAAGATGAATACTTTATCATCATTTAATTCAATATAACCTTTGTCACCAACTTGACCTCCACCTTCTGGATAGAATGGTGTTTTGTCAAATACTAATTGATAGAACGCTTTTTGTTTTTGACTCACTTTTCTGTATTTCAGAATTTTCACAGGAGATGTTAAGGTGTCATAACCTATAAATTCAGAAATTGCATCAGGGTGAACTTGTACCCAATCTTCTGTTTCTATTGCTGTTGCAGCTCTCGAGCGGTCTTTTTGTTTTTGGAGTTCTTTGTCAAAAGCTTCTTCATCTATTGAGAGATCATTCTCTCTAGCAATCAAGGAAGTTAAATCTACTGGAAAACCATATGTGTCAAACAATTCGAAAACTTCCTTTCCATCAATGATATCGTTATTTTCTTTTTTTGTTGTATGAATAATAGTCTCAATTCGCTTAATTCCTAATTCCAACGTTCTGAAAAAACTGATTTCTTCTTCACGGATAACTTTTTGAACCAATTCTTTTTGCTGAATCAATTCTTCAAATGGATCACCCATGATTTCACTCAATACAACAGACAAATCACATAAAAAAGGTTCTTTTAATCCTAAAGTTTGGTAACCATATCTTACTGCTCTTCTTAAAATTCTGCGGATAACATAACCAGCTCCTGTGTTGGAAGGCAATTGTCCATCAGCAATAGAAAAAGCAATTGCACGAATATGATCTGCAATTACTCTTAAAGCAATATCTGTCTCCTCTTTTACACCGTATTTTACACCTGAAACTTTTTCCATGTGTTGAATCAATGTTTGAAAAAGATCTGTGTCGTAATTAGAAGTTTTGCCTTGCAAAGCCATTGCTAAACGTTCTAGGCCCATTCCTGTGTCAACATGCGTTGCAGGAAGTGGAACTAAACTTCCATCTGACAAACGATTAAATTGCATGAACACATTGTTCCAAATCTCAATCATTTGCGGATGATCGTAATTCACTAATGATTTACCATCAATGATATCACGTTCTTTTTTTGGTCTAACGTCAACATGGATTTCTGTACAAGGTCCACATGGTCCAGTATCGCCCATTTCCCAAAAATTATCTTTTTTAGAAGCCAAAATAATTCTGTCTTCAGGGATTAATTTTTTCCAAATGTCAAAGCTTTCAGAGTCCATTGGAACATTGTCAGCAGCATCACCTTCGAAAACGGTAACATATAAACGATCTTTTGGAATCTTATAAACTTCCGTTAAAAGTTCCCAAGCCCAATTAATTGCCTCTTCTTTGAAATAATCACCAAATGACCAATTACCAAGCATTTCAAACATGGTGTGGTGGTATGTATCAACTCCAACTTCTTCTAAATCATTGTGCTTTCCAGAAACACGTAAGCATTTTTGTGAATTGGCCACCCGTTTATTTTTCGGGATGGCATTTCCAAGGAAAAAATCCTTGAATTGGTTCATTCCAGCATTTGTAAACATTAACGTTGGATCGTTTTTAACGACCATTGGTGCTGATGATACTATTTCGTGACCTTTTGATTCAAAAAAGGTAAAAAATTGTTCGCGTATTTCTGAAACTTTCATCGAGTATATGACGTTTTCGATTATTCTATAAGTTGCAAATTTAATTGAATTCCTGAAAAGGTAGAAGCAATCTATATGTATTCTTTGAACAATATGAAAACAAAGGGCTTAAACGTTTTTTAACACGTTCAACAAAAGATAATAATTACCTTTGCCTCAAATGTCAAAAAAGAAGTACAAATATAATCCTCAAAACCTCTCATACGAAGAAGTTTCAGTAAGTTTTAGTGCGCGAATAGTGCGTTTTGTTTTATGGATGGCTCCTAGTATTGCAATGGGATTAATATTGGCTTTTTTATTTTCACGAAAATTAGATTCTCCCAGAGAAAAAGAATTAAAAAGTGAAATTGAAATTTATAAAGAAGAATACAATCGGTTGAATGCTGATTTGGATTTGGTGAATAAAGTACTTAACGATATGCAAAAGCGTGACGAAGATCTTTATAGAGTTGCTTTGTATGCTGACAAATTTCCAGATGAATTACGAATAATGGGAACTGGTGGAAGTGAGAAATACAATTATTTGGATGGATACACGAATTCGAAATTATTAAAAAGTACGTCTGATAAAATGGACAACGTTGAAAGGCGACTTAACGGTCAAAGCTTATCATTTAAAGAATTATTAGAATTGGCCAAGAATAAAGAGAAAATGTTGTCTAGTATTCCGGCTATTCAGCCTGTGAGCAACAAAAACTTGAAACACATGGCCTCTGGATATGGTTATCGAATTGACCCAATTTACAAAACAAGACGTATGCATACAGGAATGGATTTTACTGCCAAGAGTGGGACAAATATTTATGCAACTGGAGATGGTGTTGTTGAGGCATTAGAAAAAAGTGGTTGGGGATATGGTCGTTGCATTGTTATAAATCATGGGTATGGTTATAAAACAAGATACGCACATTTAAGTGCCTTTAAAGTATCTCAAGGACAAAAAGTAAAAAGAGGGGAATTAATTGGCCTAGTAGGTAATACTGGTAAATCAACTGGTCCTCATTTACATTATGAAGTTGAAAAAGGAGGAAAAAAAGTTAATCCTATTCATTATTATCACTCTGATCTAACTCCTGAACAATATGAACAGTTGATTCAGATGAGTCAAAATTCATTTAATACATTCGATTAAGCCGACAAACGTTTAATACGATTTGTTTATTTCCCATCAATTTTCTTCTGTAATTTATTATCTTCAATGATAATATTATTCTTTTTTGCGAATGCAGCTTGCGCACCTTGAAAGGCACTGTCTAATTTTGTTTCTTTTTCAGCTAATTCTGCGTTTAGAAAAGTTATTCTATCCATGTCAGCTTGAGTAATGTTTTCACCAAGTTGAAGAATTTCAATCATTTCTTTGTATTCTTTTTTATAGGCTTTTTTGTAGAAATTGAACAAATCTATAGCAGTATTCTTCATAGAAGCATCTCCATCATAAGGTTCCATTTTAGAAACTTGCAAAATAGATGAGTCGCATTGAATGATTGTTTTCAAACGAACGTCCTCACAGCCATCTAAATCTGTCTCAATTTTAGCAACTAATTCGAACATTAATTCAATAATCTTAGCTTGTTCTTTTATAATAGTGTCATTATATTCTACAGGTGTCATTGTTGGCTTACTATTACAAGATTGTAAAAGCAGGAAAGAAACGGTCAATAGGGAAATAAATACTTTCATAGGTTAGTTTTTTAATAAATATACTATTTCGCTTTAGATTGACTTAATGTTTTGGACATATTTTATTAAAACTTGTCAGATAAACTGTCATTTCGACATAAAAAGCAGGGTTTAATAGTCTGCAAATGACAAATTAGTACCTAAATCAATCAATTTTTCTGGTGGCATAATGATTGACTAATCGAAACCAAGTTTTAAAAGTGAAAAAATAATTACAAAATGGGAAAAATAATTGGAATTGACTTAGGAACTACCAACTCGTGTGTTTCTGTGATGGAGGGAAGTGAGCCGGTAGTAATTGCTAACTCAGAAGGGAAAAGAACAACGCCTTCAGTTGTAGCATTCGTTGAAGGTGGTGAACGTAAAGTTGGAGATCCAGCGAAACGTCAAGCAATCACTAACCCAACAAAAACAATTTCGTCTATCAAAAGATTCATGGGTACAACTTATGAGGAAATGAAAGCGGAAGCAGGACGTGTGCCTTACGAAGTAGTTAAAGGAGATAACAATACGCCACGTGTGAAAATCGACGATCGTTTGTATTCTCCACAAGAAATTTCAGCAATGATTCTTCAAAAAATGAAGAAAACGGCTGAAGACTATTTAGGGCATGAAGTTACTGAAGCAGTTGTTACTGTTCCTGCATATTTCAATGAT
>VFKM01000140.1 GCA_009885545.1 Flavobacteriales bacterium | reverse complement strand
GAAGAAACGATAATTTCGAAAGAAAAAGTTCGCTCTTCGGAGCAATGATTTATTTAAAAAGTCGGCACGGCGCCAAGCCCAATCCCGTTATGGGCTAGTTTCGAGATACAGAAACTTGAAAGAGCATTAAACCTTTTCAAATTTATATAGTCTTATTTATTGTGCAGAATCAATTATTAATATAAAACTTATCAAACTATGAAAAAGTATTTACTTATTTTATCCTTATCTTTTAGTCATATCATACAATCTCAAACCCTTTACAATGGTCCCGATTATTTGTTGCCCAATTCAAGCGAAAATTACGCTAGTGTGTTACTTCCAAATGGAGTTAATGTAAACTGGTCAATTTCTACAAATGCTACAATTCAAGGTTCAACAACCAATCCTTTAGTATTTTTTGATTTGACCATTTCTCCGAGTCCTGTTGTTCTAACAGCGACAATGACGGATGGGACGAGTATCGTAAAATCAATTCCAATTGTTCAAAGCGGACCAACTTTGGTAGAAAGTACCACTCCAATAACAATGGTAAATGGCATACGACAACACCAAATCAGTCAGCTTTTGCGTGGACAAAGAGTTAAGGTTACACCTACAAACTTTACAGGAGCCAATCCAACACTCACTTTACTTTCGTCCCAAGGTCGAATAATTCAACAAGGCAATTCCTTAGATTTTCGTTCGCCTACAAGAGGTTTGTTTTATGTTGTAGTCAATTCAACATCAACTGGAGATTTAATTGTTGAAGGAATCAGTCCGAATTCGGTTCCAACGGGAGCAATTTCTGCTTCAGCACTAACCCAACCCAATTGCACAATTGCTAATCTTACTACACAAATTGAAAGTAATTTAAATTATACAGGAAGTGAATACATGATTACTTTAGGCAACAAAATAATTACCTGCGTCTATGATTTTGTGCTAAATAAGACAAAAATTACAGCATATGAAAACGATTTGGTTAGTTGGACTTGGTTGAGCAATGATAATGAATATATTAGGACTATTTCTGGTGATTCTACTTATGGAATTGTTGGTATTGGTAGTTCTGGTGGTGCTTTAAAAAATGAAGATAATATTTTAGTTGTTAAATTAAATGAAAATGGGGTTTTGCAAACGTCAACTAATTTTGGTACAACAAATGGAAAAGATTTTGGTTATGGAATTTCCTTTTTAAATGATGGCTCATTAGTAGCCACCGGATTTACAGAAGGTAGTTTTTCTGGCTTTACAAACGCAGGAAATCTAGACGCTTTTGCAACTCATATTTCAACTTCAGGTGCGGTTATCAATACACTTCAATTTGGTTCTATCGAAAATGATAGAATCTGGTCGAGCAGAACATTACCCAATGGAAATGTGCTGTTATTTGGCGATTCAGAAGGTGTAGTTGGAAGTAATTTTACAACTAATTTGGGTGCTTATGATTTGTTTTTAACTGAAATCCAAGTACTTTCTAATCCCATTTCCATTCAAAATAGCAAACAATTTGGTACAGCTGAAAACGATTTGGCTTTTGATATGGCAATAGAACCATTGAGCGGAGATTTTTTTATTACAGGTCAAACCACAGGCGAATTCCTACCTAATAGCAATATGATAACTAATGGAGATCCACAACGGACTCAAGTATATACGGCAAGAATAAATAAAACAACTCTCAATTTTGTTTGGGTACGACAGCTAGGACCAAACGAAGGACAATCTGCCGAGAGTTTAGCTTTATCAAGCAATGCTGTTGGAACTATTTTTTACACTTTCGGAAATATAAATGGTGCCAATAATAACAGTTTAGGAACCCCAGCATCAGACGATATGGTGATTTCATTATTTGATTTTGATGGAAATCTAACACATCTTTACCAATTTGACCAAACATTAGAACGTATTTTTGCTCGAGCGATAACATTTAAAGCTACTGATATTTATGTTTTGAGAGATCACGTGTATGAACCCGGCAAACCTTATATCACCGCCACTTTAGACAAACTCACAAATCCGGTTTTAGGAATTGAAAATTCAATTTATACAAGTGAAAAAATTGTGGTCTATCCCAATCCATTTTCTAATAATATTAATATTATGAATTTAATTGGAGATGAAACTTTTATACTGTCAAATTCATTAGGCGAAATAATTTTTAAAGGAAAAAACATTTCAGAACAAAACTTTTCAAATCTACCCACTGGTATGTATTATTTAAGTTCAGCAAATCAAAAATTTAAAACTGTAAAGGTACTTAAAAAGTAAAAAAACCAGCCCATAACATGGGTTTGGCAAAAGTGGGGCTTTAGTACTAGGCTGAACATTTGTAGTTTCTATTAGCTTTTGTACTAAATTTGAACTTTAGTACTTTCTAAACCCCACCTTCGCCAAGCCCAAAACCGTTATGCTCAATGAAGTACAGAGTAATCCACTCCTCAATTTATGCAGATATATTTTGACATAGTAGAAAAAAAAAGAAGTAAGATGCATAAAATTCTTTATGTTTTACTAGGATTGTTTTTTACTATTCTCTTGATTTCAATCATCTTCGACGAAGGAAAAAAACTTCCGCATATAAGTACATTGGTGATTTTGGGTCTTTGTATTCCATTATTTGTAATTATTATAATAAGGAGTTACGTCATTAAAGAATTTGTAAAACTCGGTCAAATTCGTTTTTGTGAAAATGAAATAATCGTATCAATTGGAACAGAAATAACAAAGTTTACTGTAAATGAATTACAAAGTTTAAGATTTGTAATTAACGAGACTGCGGATGATCCAACATCAATAAGAAGCTTTATAAATAAAGAAGGTATAGATAATTATATTGAGATGATTGATAGCATTGGCAGAACTCATCAATTCAGAATTTTTATCGAAGGAATAACTACATTAAGAATTTTAGATCGATTCCTGAAAAATTGGAAGTTTGAAAAATATATCTTAAATGGATCAAGAAGTATTTCAAATTATTAATAAGCATAACAGCCGTCAGGCGCCAGCCCAAAATCTCACTTCGCAATAAAACTAATTTGAAAGAAAATAACTTTAACTTCGGAACTATAATTTACTTTAAAAGTTGGGCCGAGCGCCTGGCGTCAAAACGTTAGCAACCATAACCATACCCGAAAAACGTGAATAAATAATTTTGCAACTGATGCGTATTTGGTGTATATTTACACCATAACTTAATTATCATGAGAAGACAAAGTATTTCATTTACAGAACCTAATGACGAATGGTTAAAGAATCAAATTGCTAATAAAGAATACTCAAGCAAGAGTGAATTAGTTAATGATTTAATTCGTCAAGCAAGAAATCAAAATAATCAAATCGATTTAATTAGATTAAAATTAGATAGAGCTGAAAAATCTGGATTTACAACCGATTCCAAATCAGAAATTTTGAAGCATTCTAAAAGTTTGCTTAATGGGTAAATACAAATTAAGCAATGTTGCAAAGGAAGATTTGATCAGAATCCATCATTACGGAGTTAAGCAATTTGGGATAAAACAAGCGGACAAATACTTTGACTCTTTCTTTGTTCACTTTGAACTTATTGCGAAAAATCCACAATCATTCGAATCTGTTGATTTTATTAAACCTGGATACCGACGTTGTGTGTGTGGTGTAGACAGTATATTCTACAAAATGAAAGAAGATGTCGTGGAAATCATGACAATCATCGGGAGACAGGACCTTAATCAATTGCTATAAAGAAAAACGGTTGCTAACACACGTCTAGCAAAAAAGCCGAAATCTATTTAACGAAAAACGATTAATTGAAAAACTTACGAATCTTGAACGCAAATAAAAATAATTTTAAAAATCGGCTTCTTCTCCAAGCGCGAAACCGTTAGGCTTAATTAATATCGAAATATTAAAATGTTAGAAAAATTAATAATTGCATACAACAGATACTTATACGTTAAGATAATAACGGTGACAATTGTCGTGTTTGTATCGTTTGCAGTGATGTTACCGTTAATAAAAATTGCTGAGTTATTTGGAGTAAATGTTAGAGAGAATACAGGATTAAATTTTGACGTTACATTTGGAAATGTCTTTTTCTTCTTTTTGTTCGGAATATGTTCAATTGGTATAATATGGCTAGCTCAAAAATATATCCACAGGAAAAAATTGTCTGAATTAGGATTTCGAGGAAAAATTTGGGCTACAATTTTAATTGGGTTTATTATTGGTGCAATTTTAGTTTCTATAAAAAATGCTGTTTTAATTTTAAGTGCCGAGAATGTTGAATATACAAAAGTAACTTCTGAAAATATTTCAATTTTATCATATTTAGGGTATTATTTTTACTTTATGATCGGATTTGTTTTTTGGAATTCCTTTATTGAAGAACTAGGAACAAGAGCGTATCCTATCCAAAAACTCAAGAAATATCTGAATCCACATATAATATTTATTATTATGGGATTAATATTTACCGTTGGACATTTTGTATTAAATGAATTTAATCTTGGCTATCTTCTGAGTCTTTTTATAGCATCTTACATTTATTCATTATTGTATTACTATACGGATTCAATTTGGTTGACAGTTGGTATGCATAGTGGAGTAAATTGGGTAGGGTTTTCATTCTTTGGAACAAGTTGGAAATTAGGAGCGCTCTATAATCTTAAAATTTATAATGTTCCAAGCTGGATAGCTGATTATTCAAATGTGATCATCCAATTTTTATTCTTATTGTTAATAGTCTATTTAAACAAAAAAAAGATTTTTGATAAATACTTCCCGAAAGAAATGAAAATTGAAAATAACTAAGCCTAACAGCACCTACCCAAAAGTGGCGGTTCAGTGGTTAAATCAAGCTTTGTGCTTCCGTCAAAGTTTCTGCTTAACTGAAAGTGAATCGCTCCGAAATCGCCACCTTCGGGTAGCTGCGAAACGTTATATGAGATTACCCATACCCGAAAAATTCCCAAAATATATTTTGAAATAATACCAATATTTGGTATGTTTACCAAAATTAGTTGTTATGAGTAAAAACACATCCATTACTTTGGGTAGTTATTTTGATCAATTTATTCAAAGTGTTTTAAGAGAAGGACGGTACAAAAATGCAAGCGAGGCAGTTCGTGCTGGATTGAGACTACTTGAAGAAGAGGAACAGAAAATTATTGCTTTGCGTCATGCTATTGATGAAGGTATAAATAGTGGTTTAGCCGAAGATTTTAATCCTGAAGAGCATTTAAAAATGATGAAAGCAAAAAGAAAATAAATGGCAAAGTTGAAGTTTACAAACAATGCTGTTAAGGATTTATCTGACATTTGGAGTTATACTGTTGAGACTTGGTCTGAAAGCCAGGCAGACAAATATTATAAACTAATAATTAGTGCCTGTTCAACAATCGCTAAGAAACCACAAATTGGCAAAGTATATCCGGAAATTTATCAAGATCTGAAGGGAAAACTTACCTCAAAGCATATAATTTTCTATCGTGTATTGGAAGATCAATCGATTGAAATTACAAGAATCCTACACGAACGAATGGATTTGAAGAATAAATTGACATAAGAAAGCCCACATAACAGCAAGCAAGCGCAAGCCCAAAACTTGCTTCGAAACTACAAATAGTTTTTAAAGATTAAGTCTTATCTTCGGAGAAACGATCTAGTGAAAAATGGGCCGTTCGCCTGCTTGCAAACCGTTAGTAGAAACCCTACGGCCGACAGTTCAACCATCAACCATCAACTGACGAACATTGAACAAACTTTTTGACGGACGAATTTTTATATTCCTAATTCATACGCTAAAAAAATAAATTTGTAAAAAAAGTCCACCCATTCCAACGCACAAAACACACTTTCATTTTTTTTTGTTCACTCACAAAACCACCTAATAAAAAGTGAAAAAGTGTTTTCACCAACCCTTTTGTTGCTTCGTATAAAGTTTACCGCTTCATTTGAAAAGCGAAAAACAAAAGATAATAAAACGGTGCTATCAAACGGCTTTACATTTCATCTCATTTTATTGTGTGAATAATGTAACTCTTAGCAATAATTGCGTAATACCCACCTTGCTAAACAACTGCACTTTTACAGAGTAGCAATTCCGTTACAAATAAATTCAAACGAAAGTGAATAAAAATCAAATAGACAATAGCAATCAAAAAACTGAAAGCATGTTAAAACAAAAGACGAATGAGGATTACAACAAACAAAAACCAAATCCTAAAGACCCTAATCAAAATAAAAATCATCAGGCAGATGGCGATTTAGAAAATAATAAAAGGGAAGTAACTGCTGAAACTTTTGACAAAAGAAAAGATTCACAGAACGGAAATGAAGGCAACGAAGATTCTCAAAAAATATAATCAAACAAAAAATATAAAATGAAAAATATAAAATCAAGAGTGTTGCAAGTAACACTCATAATAGCAACCATCATTAGCACATCGTCATGTATGAATAACATACCAGAGGACACCAGAGAAGTTGCCGCAGAAAAAAATGAATAAAAATTTGACAATAACAATGAAAAAGATGCTCAATTTCTTGTTGATGCTGCTGAAATAAACCGTGAAGAAATTAGCTTAGGACAGTTAGCCCAACAAAAAGGAGGCTCAAGTCATGTAAAAGAATTAGGCAAAATGATGGAGGACGAACACACCAAATCATTGGCTGATTTAACTGCATTAGCAAAAACAAAAAATATATCACTACCAACATCGCAAACAGAAAAAGGGAAAGATGCTTACAAAAAACTAAACGGTAAATCAGGAAATGATTTTGGAAAAGAATACAGTAGCTTGATGGTGAATGGACATAAAAAAGCAATTGAACTTTTTGAAAGAGCAGCTACCGATTGCACTGACCCAGAAATCAAAGTATGGGCAACAGAAACACTTCCAACTTTAAGAACACATCTTGATCATGCAATTATGTGTCAAAAAGAATGTTCAAAAATCTAATCATCACTAAACAATAAAACAAAATGAACAACACCGAAAATTTGAATAACAAAGAAGCCGTTGATAAACTAAAAAGTTTGGTCAATGACATTATGATTTGCCTTTTTTGCACCGACTTAAAAACTGACGATGGTTCTACATGTTGTCCAATGTCAGCAATAAAAGTTTGCGACCAAGGGAATCTTTGGTTTTTTAGTGATAAGAGCAGTGATAAAAACAAAGCAATATCAACAGATAAAAATGTGCAACTCGTTTTTTCGCATCCTGGCAAGGGAAGCTATTTGGTTGTGAATGGTGAAGCAGAAATAATTTTAGACAAAACGATAATTGAAGAACTCTGGACGCCTTTTGCAAAAATTTGGTTTAAAGAAGGCAAAGAAGACCCGAATATTTCTGTTATAAAAGTAAAACCAACCACTGCTTATTATTGGGATACTGATGGCAACAGAATGATTAACTTATTAAAAATGGTGGCATCGGTTGTTACAGGAACCAACTTAATTACAGGCACAGAAGGGGCTATAAAGGTTTAATCAACATAAAATTCGGAAAAACAATTGAAGTGTTAAACGCACTCATCACTATCAACAACCATAGAATTGAAGGTTACGAAACAGCAGCCTAAGCAACTGAAAAGCAAGATTTAAAAACATTGTGCGCACAATTTTCTGACACTAGCAAAAAATTCAAACAGGAATTAACGAACGAAGTGAATAAATTAGGTGGCACAACTGCCAACTGCACAAAGACGTCAGGAAAATCCTTGCGTTTGTTGATGGATGCCAAAGCAAGTCTCAACCCTTGGCAGTATGG
>VFKM01000108.1 GCA_009885545.1 Flavobacteriales bacterium | reverse complement strand
TTTAAGCCTAACGATAAAAAAGAGATAGAAAGTAGAACTATTTTTTTCATAAATTCTGTGTTTAGAATTACAAATTAAGAACATTTTATTGTAAATCAAGTAATTATTTAAGAATTTCAAACAAAACAATTTTTTGATTAGCTTCGTTTTCTCCTTTTACCGACAAAAAATATGAAGTATATTTCTATCAAACTTCTTAGAAACACGTTTGAAATACCCTTAAATTTTGAGGATTCTGAAATTTTACAATCCATTGAAATAAAATCTATTCATGGAGAAGTTCAACTTGGAACAGAAACCTATAAATCAGATGAAGTAAAAGAGTTTATTCAATCTCTTGATGCTAAAAAACTCGTTTTCCTTGATTGGGTTGAATTGAATAAAGACATATTATTAGTGCTACAAGGTCAATTCCCCAAACACCGTTTTCAAGATACACATAAATGGTTGGGACATACGTTATTTTCAGAATTTCAGCGTTTTTTAGCTCCTTATTTACAACAAAGTTTTCTAGCATTAGGACAAACTTCTTCTCAAGAGAACTTGGCCATTCTGTTTTCATTTACGTCACTTTTACCTGAAGATGAGCGCATGTTTATGGAGCAAACGCTTTATAAATCGATTCAAATAAAACTGGATGAATCCAGAGAACACATTGCACGTGCGACAACAGAAAAAGAACTGTTGGAAACAATTCAGCCGTTGTGTAATGCCTCAATTATAGGAGTTATCAATCAACTTTCGCGTTCGAGTTATGCCACGAAATTGGCGTATGTAGATTATTTATTGTGGACAATTAAACAAAATGCTTGTAGTGTTCGACTAGCTAATTGGATTTTAAAAGAACTAGAAAAAATAAGTTTGAATCCAGAGCACCAGGAGAAAATTGATGCGTTGAAAAAAGACTTACAACAAGGGAGAATCAAGATGAAAAATAGTTTGATTCAATCCAGAAACCATTGGACAAGATCACAAATTATTTCAGTTGGAATGGTTGCCGTTATAGTTGCTGTTGTTATATGGATTGTTCTGGAAAAACCTTTCAGCAAAACGAATGACGAACCTTTTAATACGGCTACCTCTTATCAGCAATTCACCAAATCTGAACGCAAAAAAATAGATTCATTGTTGCGCCAAATTCAACAAACACATGCGCCTGAAGAAGTTGAGATTGATCCGAATCGATCCATTTTAGGCAATGGAATAAGCATGGCATTAAGAACTCCTTTTCACAATAAGCGTATGGAAGCGTTGTACCAAGATTTTTTAATTGATGCTGATTTGCATGACCAAGGATTGGTAGATAGTTGTGCTACTTTTCCAAAAAAATCTGCAAATTCTCACTTTTACAAAGACGTTAAAAATGCTCTGAATCGCAAAGGAAAAATCGAAACTCTGTTTAAAAATGAGGCAGTTTATGATGTGTACCTCATCGTTTTTGAAGACATGAAAAAAGGAAAGGTTTTCTCAACACTGATCAAAAGCAATGAAACCGTTGAATTAAAATTGAACAGTTACGACCATCTAATTTTTGTTGCTGGAAACGATCTTGGTATATTTAATGCGCCAAAAGGAGCTTCGGAACTACCTTCTGCGGATTTTGACCATCATTTTTGTACAACAGATATCAATTACGCTGAATCGCTGCGAAGTATTTATTATTTATCGCGACCACAAGCTGGGAAAAACAAGTTTCTGTTATCTGGAGATAAGGGTGGCTATTTTTCTGTCATAGATTTGTATGGGGTGTTGGAGGTTTTTTAAGAACATAGAGTATGGAGCATAGAGCATGGATTTAAATGTTTGAAATAAAATTAATAATTTTTTCAATAGTTTTAAATAAAATTTAACGTGTTGAAATACAACTATTTAACATTCGATTTCTTCGTTATTAATAATGAAAAGTGAATAAAAAATAAAACAATATTTACCAAGGTAAGAACATTTTTTAATGAGTTTTGTTTAATGTTTGTATAGATTAATTAAACAAAATAGCATGAAAAGAATTTTTTTACCCTTAAACTTTAAATCAGCATCGGCTTCGTTGTCGATGTTATTATTAACTTTTGGACTTTCGGCACAAACAAACGTTTTTGACAATGTTATAGCAACAAGTCCAAACCACACCTATTTAGAAGCTGCATTAATTCAAGAAGGATTGGATGTTGCTCTTCAAAACCCTGCTGGAACATTAACAGTTTTTGCTCCAGATGATGCAGCCTTCACTGCGCTTGCAACAGCTTTAGGAACAGACATTAATGGTTTGTTAGCAAATCCGGATTTGACGAATATTCTTTTGTACCACGTTTTAGGTGCTGAAGTAGTATCAACTTCGTTAACAAATGGTCAAGTTGCAACGCCTTTGAACACTGCGAACACAGTTAAAGTAACATTAGACGGAACGAATGTTTTCATCAATCAAGCGCAAGTTAATGCTGCAGATCTTCAAGCAGACAATGGTGTAGTTCATTCTATCGGTTCTGTACTTTTACCTGTTCAAACTGTAGCGGATATTGCTTTAGGTTCAACAGATCACACAACTTTAGTGGCAGCCGTAATTGAGGCGCGCCTTCTTCCAGCTTTAACAAATCCATTAGCACAATTAACTGTATTTGCACCAACTAATGCTGCATTTACTGCTGCTTTGTCAGCGCTAGGTCTTACTGCTGGACAGTTATTAGCGTCGCCAGATCTTGCAAATATTTTATTATACCATGTTTTAGGTGCTGAAGTAGTATCAGGTTCTTTATCAAACGGTCAAATTGCAACGCCATTGAATGCTTCTAACACATTGAAAGTAACAATAGATGGAACAAATGTTTATATCAATCAAGCACAAGTTACTGCAGCGGATCTTCAAGCTGACAATGGAGTTGTTCATGTTTTAAATGCAGTTGTATTGTCAAGTCTAACAGTAGCAGACGTTGCAATAGGTTCTCCAGTGCATACAAGTTTAGTTGCAGCGGTAATTGAGGCACGTCTTCTTCCAGCTTTATCAAATCCGTTTGCATCATTGACAGTTTTTGCTCCAACAAATACAGCTTTTGACAATTTAGCGACAGCTTTAGGAACTGACATCGCTGGAATTCTAGCAAACCCAGAATTAGCAGCTATTTTATTATACCATGTTATTGGTTCTGAAGTGTTATCTGGTGCATTAATGAATGGCCCAGTAGTTACTTTAAACGGTCAGTCAGTAACAGTTAACTTGATGAGTGGCGTAATGATCAATACAGCAAATGTTATCGTGGCAGATCTTCAAGCTGACAATGGTGTTGTTCATGTACTTGACGCTGTTTTGGTTCCAAGTTTGGCGAACATCTCTGAATTGAATGCTACAAACTTTGAAGTTTCTCCAAACCCATCAAGTGATGTAATTAAGATTTCGAATTTTTCAGCAACTGAATTTTCAATCATTAACAACAATGGATCAGTTGTGAAAAAAGGTAATGTAGTGAACAATGAAATTTCAGTTTCAGAACTTGAAAACGGAAATTATTTCATTCAGTTAACGAACAATACTGGTGTTTACCAAGCGAAGTTCATTAAAATGTAATCTTTTTAATAGCTCTCCAAGCTAGAAAAGGAAAGAGGTTCAACTTACGGGTTGGACCTTTTTTTTATGCCGTTTTTTTCGACTCAAACACTTTTTCTAATTCAACTTTTTCATTAACTTAAGGTGAAAATTGATTTTTCATGTACCCAATTATTTATTTAAATCGCCAAGAGATTGGTTTGAAAACCTTTTATTACGTCAGTTTTGACTTTAACAGAATCATTTATCAACTTTTCAAATCGCTTGAAACTATTTCTTGGGACAACTACGAAAAATGTTGGGTTTTTGATGATTCTAATTATTCCTTAAAGGAATTATATGCTCATTTTGAAGGAAAAGCAGAATTTGTTTTACTAGAAAAGACATTGGAAAGTGTTGAATATAAAAAATCGCTATTACGACCTTGTCATTTTTTGGAACCCTTAGATTCTGACAAAGAGCTCGAAATTCAGTTATTCATTCGGTATTTAACATCAAAGCGCTACAGTCCAAATACAATCAAAGTGTATTCAGATTCTTTGACCACATTTTTGCGTTATTTTTCGCTGAAAGAAATAGAAGATATTTCGAATGATGACCTCATCGATTTCAATAATAATTATATCCTGAAGAATAACTTTTCGGCATCCTTTCAGAATCAGGTTGTGAATGCGGTGAAGTTATATTTCTCTGCGATTCAATTCAAAAAAATAGATGTGGAATTGATTCATCGTCCGAGGCGTGAGAAATTGCTCCCTAATGTGTTGAGTAAAGAGGAAGTGAAAGCGATTTTAGACGCTCCATACAATTTAAAACACCGGGCCATGTTGGCAATGATCTATTCGTGCGGATTAAGAAGGAGTGAATTATTGACTCTTACAAAATTTGATGTCGATTCAAAACGGATGGTCGTAATAATCAGAATGGCAAAAGGCAAGAAGGATAGAATTGTGCCTTTATCAACGAAGATTTTAACCTTACTTCGTGACTATTACAAAAGTTACAATCCCAAAGAATTCCTTTTTGAAGGTCAAAGTGGAGGCAAATACAGTGAAAAAAGTCTAGAAAATGTTTTAAAGCAGTCATTATTTAAGGCGCGGATTGAAAAACCTGTAACGCTTCATTGGTTAAGACATAGTTATGCCACCCATTTATTGGAAAATGGCACCGACTTAAGGTATATTCAAGATTTACTTGGGCACAAAAGCAGTAAAACGACAGAGATTTACACCCACGTTAGCACTAAGAACATTCAAAATATCCGCAGTCCTTTTGACGATTTATAATAATATTAAACACTATATTTAACTAATGAATTCTATTAAATTATTTGAAAGCAAAAATATCCGCTCTGTTTGGAACGAAGCAGAAGAAAAGTGGTATTTCTCAGTTCAAGATGTTGTATCTATATTAACTGAAACAGTTGATGCCAAAGATTATATTAAAAAAATTAAAAAGCGTGATTTGCAACTTAATAACAACTGGGGGACAATTTGTCCCCTAGTTGAAATGGTGGCAGGAGATGGTAGAAAAAGAAAGATACAAGCGGCTGATACAAAGGGTTTACTCAGGATAATACAATCAATTCCTTCTCCAAAAGCTGAACCATTCAAACTTTGGCTTGCACAAGTTGGCTCAGAAAGATTAGAAGAAATCGAAAATCCAGAATTAGCAATTCAACGTACTAGAGAAATATACAAGTTGAAAGGTTATTCCGATGAATGGGTTGAAAAGAGAATGCGCAGTATTGCGATCCGTGAAGAATTGACAGAAGAATGGTCTGAACGAGGAATTAAAGAACAAAGAGAATATGCCATTCTTACAGCACAAATTTCAAAAGCAACCTTTGGTTTAACTCCTTCAGAATATAAAGAAGTAAAAAGTTTGAAGCGAGAAAATCTTAGGGACCACATGACGGATCTCGAATTAATCTTTTCAATGTTAGGTGAAGCATCAACAACGGCGATTGTAAAAACGCAGAATCCGAAGGGATTCATAGAAAATAAGAAAGTAGCAAAACAGGGTGGTGATGTTGCAGGAAATGCACGTAAGGAATTGGAGAAGAAGACAGGGAAATCTATTGTCTCATCTTCTAATTTCAAACAAATAGAAGAAAAAAAGCAAAAGAAACTCAAATAATGATTAGTTTTAATAACCCTCATTTTATGAGGCTTAGCCAACCCATTTGCGAGATAACCCTCAATAAATGGCGGTTATATATAAGTTATGGGTAACTATGCACAACGTAAATAGATTACGAACTATCTACTTTAAATTTGAAAAATCAATCAATTA
>VFKM01000061.1 GCA_009885545.1 Flavobacteriales bacterium | reverse complement strand
GCTTTTGCCGAAGGGTTTATAGTTTAACTTTCTATGTGAACTATGTGCCTATGTGGTTTAAATAAGAGTGTTGAGTGAGGAGTGAGGAGTGATAAGTGAGGAGTTTAGAACTAATAGTTTAAAGTTTATAGTTTAGTTTTATAAGTGGACTATGTGCCTATGCCTGCCCTGAGTTTATCGAAGGGTGGTTTAATTTAAATATAGATTAGTATAAAATGACATTCAAAGAAGCGCAAGAGAAAGTAGATCAATGGATCAAAGAATTTGGTGTTCGTTATTTCGATGAAATGACCAATACAGTGATGTTGATGGAAGAAGTCGGTGAAGTTGCTCGAATAATGGCCAGACGTTATGGAGAACAAAGTGAAAAGGAATCTGATAAAGGAAAAGATCTTGGAGATGAGATGGCGGACGTGTTATTTGTGTTGATTTGTTTAGCCAATCAAACTGGAGTTGATTTGGAAGAGGCAATGAAAAAGAATTTAGAAAAGAAAACAGAACGTGATCATTCACGACATAAAGAAAATAAAAAATTAGACTAATGGCTTTATCAAAATTACGTGCAGAACTTGCTGAAATATTACCTGATAAAGGCATTTCAGAAATCAATGAATTTCAAGTTAAAATAATAGACGCCGCTAAAGCAGGCAAAAATATTCTGGGAACAGGACCAGAAGGTAGCGGCAAAACAACAGCAATTTTATTATCCGTATTACAAAAAATCACTGAACCTGGAGAAGGTTCTCCGCGAGCAATTGTTGTGTGTTCAACCGACCAAAAAGCCATCGAATTGCATGCTCAATTTCATAGAATTTGCAGAAATTTAGATTTAACTGTTGATTTAGCCAATGAAAAAGGGAATCAAATTCAACAGCGTAATGACATTTTTGATGGTACAGAAATAATTGTTGGCACGATGCGTCGCATTTATGATTTATATATTCAGAATGGAATCAATGTGAGTCAATTGAAAATGTTTATTTTAGATGATGCCCTTACCTTATTTAAAGATGGTCACAAAATGAAAATTGAACGGGTTGTTGAAAGCTTGCCGAAATGTCAACAAATGTTGTTTTCATCAACCATGAAGGATTACAGAGTTCAAGAATATATTGAGCAATTTATTCCATATGCCGTTTCGATTGAAACAGAATAAACAAAAGCTGAATTGATTGGTTAATACTAAAAGTGCTTTATGGAAAGAGAATTATTAACTGAATTTCGACCTTTATTGCCTGGTCTAACATTGGAAGGAACTAAATCGTTAGAATCTTTTCAAAATAACATATTGCGCCCAGTAATTAAATTTCAACAAGGATTTTTAAAGACCTATTTTGAAGCAAATTCTCAATTCAAACCTTTGATAACCAATAAAACGTCTAGAACAGAATTTCAAGAAACGGTTAAGAAATTTATTGGAAATCAACCCAATATTAAACATCAATTGATTGGTTCTATTCTTGGTTTATTGACAGAAAATGAATTGGAGTTTTACTGGAAAAATCAAACCGAGGTGAACAAGCGCATTCATCAAATGATTTGCCAGCGAATAGCGGATACTTTTTACTAAATTTTAAACAACTGATTTGCTATTAGTTAAATCGCTATTCTTAAAAAGTGTTTTGTATTTCAAATAGTTAAAAGTTCAAGAATTGAAAAAAATAATACAATGCGCGCACAATAAATTGTTGAGATATTGAGTTATAACAAATAACCAGAAAATACCTCTCCAATGAAAATCAACATCCTTTTTTCGTCAGTATTGCTGTATGCCCATGCGTCAGCTCAAATTCAGCCAGGTTTCAGTCCAAAAGAAGCTAAAGACCTGATTCTTCTTTGTAATTCATTTACATATATAGACTTGTATGGAAGTGACAGTTCTGTAATTCCATCATCTTGTAAAAAGGTTTATACATCTCCAACATACGGAATGGATAATAAATTTCAAGTCTATGTTCAAAATGGTATTGGAATAATAAATTTCAGAGGATCAACTGACAATAAATCCAGCTGGTTGGAGAACTTCTATTCTGCATTGATTCCTGTTGAAGATGTTATAAAAGTTGAAAACGGCAATTTCTATTACAAAGTTGGTAAGGATACGGCAGGCGGAGTACATGCGGGATATATTCTAGCACTTTCTCATTTTCAGGAAGATGTCCTAATTCAAATGAAAAATTTAAATCAAAAAGGTATTTATAATTTCATAATAACAGGGCATTCACAGGGAGGAGCATTAGCTCAAGTATTAAGAGCATCATTAGAGTATTTACCTGAATCAAAAGTGTCAAAAAAGAACAAATACAAAGTATATTCCTTTGCCAATCCTATGATTGGAAATTTTGAGTTCGCTAAAGAGTATAACAAAAATTATTCTGAAAAAGAATTGAGTTTCAGTTTGCATAATCCTGAAGATATAGTTCCACAAATGCCTATGTCTTACAATGATTCAACTTATTGGAAAGAAAGTGCTTTGACACTTCTTGGTGGTGATGATGCACCAAGTAAAAAAAGTATGTTATTGGATGGCTTTATACAAACATTTGAAAATCCCATTAAAAAACTTTCAAACGTATTAGCTAAAAACTTAAATAAGCAACTTGAAAAGGATCTTGGAACAATTGAAATGCCGAAATTTAAAAATGATATAAACTATTGCCATACAGGGAAATTAATTCTATTGCCACCAACAGAATATCCATTAGAATTAAAAGACTCTATGCTTTTAGCAGATAGATGTTTATTGGCAACGTATGTGAGAAATGAAGAAGGAGAATTTGAGGATCCAAGTGTATATAAAAAATCAAGAAAAATTTTACAACATAAGCCCTACAATTACTACACGTCTGTTTTAAAAGTATATTATCCTACAGAGTATGCTAGTTTGGATCAGAAGTATTTTGTAATGCCAATTGAGCAATAGTTTTTAATAGACGTTCAGCAACAATTTTGTCAATGGGGAATGTAAATTCCCCAATTTCAAGATTTTTCAAATTTACCCAACGGTACTTTTCTCCATCCTCAACTAAAGGAAATTTGTGCTTGTTGGCTTCAATATCTTTCCAATTTGGATAATCAACGAAATAATAAAATGATATGAGTTGATGTTTGGGATTAAACGCTGAAACTTGATAATTTTCATTAAAGTAAAACAAATCTCCAACTTCAATTTCGATGTTTAATTCTTCTTTAAATTCACGTGATAAAGTTTGTTTAAAACCTTCCCCAAATTCCATACCTCCACCCGGGAATTTTGTAAATGCATGATTGTGTCGAAATTCATCGGAAACTAAAATCTGCCCCAAATCATTTATCAATAAACCGTAGACACGAAGATTAAATTTCTCCATTAAGAACCTTCCAAAATTGTTTTGATATCTGGTCGGAAGTATAATTCTGATTTCATGATTTTTCCATCTTCACGGTAAATCGCGTTGCCACTGGCATCTAATTTACTCATGTTTGAACGTTGAATTTCTTGAAATACTTCAGCAATTTTATGTTGCAAACCATGTTTTAAAATCGTTCCACACAATATGTATAATTGATCACCTAAAGCATCAGCAACTTCCACAATATCACCATTCATTGCTGCTTCTAAATATTCCTCGTTTTCCTCTGCCATTAATCTATGACGCAACAAAATCTCAGATTCAGTAAGTGATGTTGTTTGCTGGTAATTATTTTCAATTCCGAAAGCATTGTGAAATTGTTCAACTGCTTCAATCGTTTCTTTAAGTGTCATGTTTGTTCTATTAGAAATCCAAAAATACGGTACTCAAAACCTAAATAAAAATATCGAGGGAACTAGTTATCAAGAATTATTAACTAGTTTTTTTGAAATAATAAAATTACCAAGCAACCGTTTATATTTTCAATTGTATTTAAACAGAACATAAAAATATCACTATGATAAAATGGTTACTTAACCAATAAATAAACAAAATGAAAAGTGTAAAATCAATCGTATTAGTTTCAATATTAGCAATTCAATTTTCTACCAATGCACAAGAGTCTGTCGAACAAAAAAGACTGGCATTTGGTTTTAATTTCGGATTAAATTACTCCTACTTATACAATGGGAAACCAAACGATCAATTAAGTATTCAAAACAATGCTGGATTTCGATTAGGAATTATCTCATCTTATCAATTGAATAAGAAATTGTCCATTCTCCCAAAAGCAGAATTGTCTTTTAACAATGGAATGATAACTGAAAATCTAACAAATTATACCGTCTACAAAAACTCAATTGATTTAATGGTTCATTTTAAGTATTCAATTGGCGAAGGAAAAAATAGGCTCTATTTCTTTACTGGTCCAGATTATAGAATGCCATTAAAGTCAGAATCCGATAATATTGCTACAAACGGCACCATAGCATTGGATTTCGGTTTTGGAATAGATCTAAAGTTGAAAAATTTTATGATTTCACCGGAATTCAGAATGTCTAGTGGATTTAATGATCCAAGAACGAATCCGACAGGAAATAAACTCCACTTCAATAATTTCGCTTTGATTATAAACTTTTCATCGCTTTAAATTAAGAGGAAGTGCAATTTATTCTGCCTCAATCCATGTCATTACCAAGCGGAACCCAGTAATTGGGTTCCCTTGTTTATAAGTACTTTGAGATTCAATTCTTACATCATAACCAGTATTTTGCCATGAACCGCCGACAGCGACTCCATCTTCTGCAATCATTTCAGCAACATTGCCATTGAGGTTGTAAATTCCATATTCATTTGACCAATAAGACTCAGAAGGAGCAACAATATCTACTGAACCGGATAAAGCGCCAAAATCAACCTCCAATTTTACAACTTCATACTTATTTGTTTCCTCATTTTTATGAATATTTTCAGAACCAAATTGAAGAAAATTACATTGAATTTGTCCTTCTTCATTTCTCAACCAATTTGTTCCCCAAGAATAATTCACAGTAGGATTGTCTCCACGTGCGGCGCGAGTATACTCCACTCTTTCAGGTAACCTAAATTTATAAACTCCAGGTAACCCATTAACAGTACCCATGTTTTCATTCAACCATTCACAATACAAAAGTGCTCCAGCATGGCTCACATTAACAACTGGATAATCCAAATATGCCGGATGACTATGATAATATTCAGCATAAGCCTTACCAAATCCATTAGGTGTAACCCACTGATTTGTATCAATTTGTGCAATTTTTAATTTTTCCAATTGACCAGAAGACTTCAAACTATTTAAAAAAACTAAGTATTGTCGGTTAGTGATTTCACCATTTTGCATGAAAAAAGATTGCACCGTTACCTCTTCACCTTCAACAAATGCTTTGCCGGACGGAATAAATGAAAAATCTTGTTTTAAACTTTTTACGATTTTTTTCGCATCATTTTGAGCAAAAAGCACAGTATTTGAAGAAACAGTACTCAATAAGATAAAAGTGAAGAATGTAGTTGTTTTCATAGTTTGAGTTTGGTGGTGATAACGTTTGGGACTAATTTTGTTACAACGATGTCGGTGAAATCAAATCACTTAAATCATCCCAAAAACGCGGATAACTTTTTGAAACAGCCTCAGCATCTTCGATAATTACAGGTGAATTTGCAAACTTGCCAGCAATTCCTAAACACATTGCGATACGGTGATCGTGGTGCGATTTTACACTTCCTCCAGAAATAAACGCTTGTCCATGAATCACCATTTTATCCTCTTGAAACTCAATTTTAATTCCCAATTTCTGAAATTCTTGTTGCAATGCCTCACCTCTATCACTTTCTTTTGTTGCAAGTCGATGAACACCTTCAATTGTTGAAATCCCTGGCGTTAATGCCGCTAAGGTAGTTAATGCAGGAAATAAATCTGGACAATGCGTGGCGTTAAAATGAAACGGTTTTCGATTCTCTCCCTCTACTTTAAAACCATTTTCAAAATTGATAATTGTACACTCTGCAGTTGCTAAGGCTTCAAGTATTTTTTTGTCAGCTTGCATACTAGCCATGGACAATCCTTTTATCAAGATATCAGATCCTAAAGCAGCTGCAACAATCCAGTAACTGGCAGTACTCCAATCCGATTCGATTGTATATTCAGAAGGTAAATAATGTTGATCTCCACCAATAATAAACTCTTCAAAATTTAGATGTTCTATGGTAATTCCAAATGCTTTTAAAGTTTTTAATGTCATTTCCAAATAAGGAATGCTTTTCAGATTTTCGACTTTTAAATAAGTTGTTCCATATAAAAGAGGGAATGCCATTAATAATCCTGAAATGTATTGTGAACTTTGCGAGCCATCAACTATTAATGATGTTGCTTGCATCGGACCTTTGATTTTAAAAGGCAGGAATCCATTATTTGAATTAAAATCAACTTTCAATTTCGGGAATGTTTCATCAAAAAAGTTCATAGGTCTTTTCAATAACGTTCCACTGCCTTCAAGCACAAATTCTCCATCATGCGCTGCACAAATACTTGTTAGTAAACGCAAGCCCAAACCACTTTCTCCAACTTGAATTATTTTTGATTTAGGAAAATTTTTAATTCCCCAGATTTCAATTGAATAAGAATCGAGGCGTGTCACTTTTGCTCCTAAATAAGTAATAGTATTCAACATGTTCAATTCATCATCACTTTCCCCACAATTTTGAAGCAATGATTTTCCATCAGCCAAACCAGCACATAAGATTGCTCTTTGCGAATCGCTTTTAGAAGGAGGAATAGAAATTTCGCCTTTTAGAATTGCTGGGTGAATTTCTTGAATCATTATTTTGAACTATCGTTTTCAGATTTCGGGTTCATCACTTTTATTTGATGACGAATAGATTCTTGGTGCATTGCGTCCATAAATTGACGCACAAATTTTAATGACAATTGGTAATCAGCACTTAAATCCAAGCGTTTATTAATAATTTTAGCCCAATGTTCTTGTTGTAAAATCATGATATTATTTTCTCGTTTGAATTGTCCAACCTCTTCACTTAGTGCCATTCGAGCTGTCAACAAATCAAACAATCGGTCATCTAAAATGTCAATTTTTTCACGTATTTCAGTCAAATAGGATGCAAATTCATTTGAAACGTTATTAGAACGTAAAACCAAATTATTGATGATTATTTTAAGATTTTCAACTGTTACTTGCTGTGCTGCATCTGACCATGCATTATCAGGATTATTGTGTGTTTCAATCATCAATCCTTCAAAATTTAAATCCATTGCTTTTTGAGAAACTTCGGCAATCAATGATCGATTTCCTGTTATATGACTTGGATCACAAATGATTGATAAATCTGGTCTTCGTTCTTTCAAAGCAATTGGAATCTCCCAATTCGGTACATTTCTATATTTTGGGTGTTTGTAAACGGAGAAACCTCTATGAATCGCTGCCAAATCGTTTAATCCTGCTTTTTCCAATCGTTCAAATGCACCAATCCATAATTCCAAATCTGGATTAACAGGATTTTTTATAAGAACAGGAATTTGAGTACCAGCTAATGCATCAGCAATTTCTTGTACCGCAAAAGGATTAACTGTAGTCCTTGCGCCAATCCATAAAACATCAATACCAGCTTTCAATGCCAATTCTACATGTGCTTTATTTGCCACTTCTGTCGCAACAGGTAAACCAACAGATCTCCCAGCATCAACTAGCCATTTCAATCCAATCTCACCTACTCCTTCAAAAGAATCAGGTCGTGTGCGTGGCTTCCAAATTCCAGCCCGTAAAACACTTGCCAACTTATTATCCGCAATTTGTTTTGAAATTGTAAATACTTGTTCTTCCGTCTCTGCACTGCAAGGTCCTGCTATGACAAATGGACGGTTGATTGATTTGATATTTTCGTTTAAATTCATTTCTGTTATAAAAAAAAAGGTCTCCTAAAAAAGGAGACCCGAAAACTATTGTGTATAAAAGTTTACTCCTAAAGGGATATTGTCATTGACTGCCACCAAACTTTTATTGTTGTATTCATGGGACAAATATATGGAAGTATTTAATCTTTAGAAAATATATTTTCAAATTTGTTTGGAATAATGAAATTTAAATCTAGATATTTGCAGCAGTGAAAACAATTACTCAAAATAAATATTGGTGGCGCCCGACTCTTAGTTGGTGTGGTTGGCGTTAATTTATTTTATCCTATAATTTTTTAAACGGCTTGTCACATTTTGACAAGCCGTTTTTTTTTCACTTTTCAATTTTATTTTATGCGAATTTATTCAAATCAGTATGCATTTAATGCAGATGAACATACACCTGTAGGCTTATATCTTAGTTTACGAAATACATTTAGAAATGCCTGTCTATTAGAGAGTAATGACTATGACAAACGGTCAGAAAGCAAATCAATTATTGGGCTTGAGCCAATAGTAGAAATAACTTTAACAGATTATCAAATTTCGGTCAAATATCCTGGGACAGTTCAACCCGACCTTACTATTGAGTTGTTAAAAAATGAGGATATTACTGAACAAATAGAGCGAATATTCGAACAATTTAAGTTTGAAAAATCTCATTCAATAAATGGTTTTTATGGAAGAGTTGGATTTGAATTTGCTTTGTTAACAGAAGATCATATTGAAAAAAAAGCGAGTGATTTAGATCTTCCAGATTTGCATTTTTTCATTTATAAATACCTGATAATTATCGATCATTTCAAGGATTCTGGAGAAATAATTTATAATTATTTTGACTCAAATGAGGATATGTCTTTTGACATTTTAAGTCTATTGAAAAAGAAACCCCATACTTTATTTCCATTTGAAACGATTGGTCTCGAAGAAGCAAGTGTTAGCGATATTGAATTCATGTCTCTCGTTGAAAATGCTAAATCACATTGTTACCGTGGAGATGTTTTTCAATTAGTTCTTTCCAATTCCTTTTCACAATCGTTTATCGGCGATGATTTTAATGTTTACCGCCAACTTAGACGTTTAAATCCTTCGCCCTATTTGTTCTATTTCGACTTTGATTCTTATCGACTTTTTGGAAGTTCACCTGAAGCACAAATTAAGTTAACAAACGGCAAAGCAGAAATACATCCGATTGCAGGTACAGTTTTAAAAACTGATGATAAAAAATTGAATCAAACTAATATTCACAAATTACAAAACGACGAAAAAGAAAATGCCGAACATACCATGCTTGTGGATTTAGCTAGAAATGATTTAAGTAAAAATTGCACGAATGTTCGTGTCGAAAACTATAAAGAAATTCAAGGTTTTAGCCATGTTTATCACATTGTTTCAAAAGTAACGGGATTGATAGATTCAAAACACCCATTGCATTTATTTAGTGATTCATTTCCTGCGGGTACTTTGTCCGGTTCTCCAAAACCAAAAGCACTTGAATTGATTTCAAAATATGAGAATAATACACGTGACTATTACGGAGGAGCAATTGGATTTATTTCTTCCTCTGGCGATATGAATATGGCAATTGTTATTAGAAGCATTCTTTCTCAAAACAATGTTTTGAATTACCGTGCTGGTGCAGGAATAGTAATTGATTCTGTTCCAGAAAACGAATGTCAGGAAATTCAAAATAAGCTAAAGGCAGTTAGAACTGCTATCGAATATTCAACAAATGAATTTAAAATCACACAAGATGAAAATAGCAGTAATAGATAATTTTGATTCTTTCGTTTTTAACCTTGTTAGATACCTCAAGGAGATCCCTAATGTTGAAGTTATTGTTCAAAGAAATAATAAAATTAATCACGAAATTTTAAAAGAGTGTGATGCAATTCTACTTTCTCCAGGACCAGGTATTCCATCAGAAGCGGGAGAACTTTTGACCATTCTAGATTTGTATCACATGTCAAAGCCAATTCTTGGAATTTGCTTAGGACATCAAGCGATAGGTGAATATTTCGGAGCTACTTTGAAAAAATGCGATTCTCCTATTCATGGTAAATCATCTGTAACTTTTGTTCGATCAGAATCAATTTTATTTAAAGGGTTGAAGTCTTCCTTTGAAATTGGTCGCTACCATAGTTGGCAAATAGACAAAAGTAAAATTGATCAATTTCAAATTACTACCTCACTTGAAAACGGCGATATCATGGGTGTTAAACATAAAAGATGGAATGTCGAAGGAGTTCAATTTCATCCTGAATCTATTTTAACACCAGATGGAAGAAAAATCATGCAAAATTGGGTAGCAAACATCAAAAATTAAAAAAATGATACAAATTATAGAAAAAATAATAGAAGGAGAAATCCTAAATCAAAAAGAAAGTAGCGCATTTATTCATGCAATAGAAAATGAAAACATCGCGACTGAACACATCGTAACAGTATTAGCGTGCATACAATTTCGTGGAATTCAACTCCCCGAAATCATTGGATTTCGAGAAGCACTTCTTGAGCTATCTAACACGCTTCAACTAAACACAGAAAACGCCATTGATTTATGTGGAACGGGAGGAGACGGAAAGAATACGTTCAATATCTCAACAACAACTTCTCTCGTATTGGCTGCGATGGGCAAAAACGTAATTAAACATGGGAATTATGGCGTGAGTTCTAACTGCGGCTCATCTAACGTTTTAGAAGCATTAGGTTTTGAATTTACAACAAATGAAAAAAAATTTGAAGAACACTTGAAGAACACAAATTTTTGCTTTTTACATGCACCAAATTTCCATCCGACATTAAAAAAGGTATCGGAAATCCGAAAAAATTTAGGAGTAAGAACGATTTTTAATTCTCTTGGACCTTTAGTGAATCCATGCCAACCAAAATTTCAAATGACTGGAACTTATTCTTTAGAATTGGCGAAAATATATCAGCATGTTTTGCGAGATGTTCGAACAAATTTCAAAGTAATCCACTCTTTAGATGGTTATGACGAATTCACGATGACAGATGCCACACGAATATTAGGGGTCAATTCTGACCAAACAAGAACCTCTAATGATTATTTGGAACAAGCAATTATTCCATCGACATTATTAGGTGGAAACACTATTCAGGAATCAGCAATAATTGTAAAAAACATTTTAGCAGGAAAGGGATCAAGAGATCAAAACACTGTCATTGCAGGAAATGTTGCTGAAGCACTTCATTGTTTCGATGATTCCATTATCAAGCTTGAAGCATATCAAGAAGCAAATCAATTTATTTTATCCGGCCAAGCCGCAAAACACTTTAATTTAAACTAAAATGAAATCAATATTAGACGAAATAATCGACAACAAAAGAATTGAGATAAGCCATTTAAAATCTAATTTAAGCTATCGCGATTTCGAAAAATCAACCTTTTTTAATCGAGAATGTATCTCCTTAAAGGACAAATTTAAAGAGGATAACTTTGGAATTATTGCTGAGATAAAAAGAAAATCTCCAAGTGCGGGAATTTTGAAAGTCGATTTAAACATTACAGATCTCGGAATAGAATACGAAAGAAATGGTGCTTTTGGTATTTCTTGTTTGACCGACCAAAACTATTTTGGAGGCAGTATTCAAGATTTAATTGAATTAAGAAACGCTACACAATTACCTATTTTGCGGAAAGAATTTATCATTGATGAAATTCAGATTTTCGAATCGAAGGCAATCGGAGCAGATGCTATTTTACTCATTTCAGAAATTCTTACCAAGGAACAAGCTCTTCACCTTACAATTATAGCTCAAAGCCTTGGAATGGAAGTTTTAATGGAGTTTCACGAAGCCAATCAATTGAATAAAATAAATGATTTGGTTGATTTAGTAGGTGTTAACAATAGGAATCTTAAATTACAAACAACGTCGATTAATAACAGTCTCGACCTTTTTAATTTTTTACCTTCAGATAAACCGTGTATTTCCGAATCTGGAATTAAAACAAAAGAAGAACTTTCAATCTTGAAAAGCATAGGATATAATGGTGCTTTAATTGGTGAAAGTGTTTTGAAAAATGTTCGTCCAGGAGACTTTTTAGAATCAATGTCTTTTGCATCATGAAAATAAAAGTATGTGGCTTACAAATTGGAAATCAAGTTAATGAACTTGATGAAATGGAACCAATTGATTTTCTTGGATTTATTTTTTATTCAAATTCCAAAAGATTTATTGGTAAGGCAATACCACTAGTAAATAAGAAAGAAAAAGTAGGTGTTTTTGTAAATGAACGTATCGAAACCATCGAACAAATTTGTTTGCAAAATGGTATTCAAACGATTCAATTACATGGAGATGAAACTCCTGAAGTGTGTGCCATATTATCCAAAAAATACAGTGTTATTAAGGCAATTGGAATTATTGATTCTAACTCATTCAACGGTATTGAAAAGTATGAAGCTTTCATAGATTTTTTTCTTTTTGACACCAAAACATCTGAATATGGTGGTTCAGGGAAATGTTTTGACTGGTCAATTTTAAGTTCCTATAAACTTGAAACACCTTTTTTTCTAAGTGGGGGTATTCATCCAAACACAGTTGAAAAAATAAAGAAAATAAAGCATCCAAAAATGATTGGAGTAGACATTAACAGTGGTTTTGAGATAAGCCCTGGAAACAAAAACATTCTGTCAATTGAGAAATTTGCAAATAATATAAAGTATGAAAATTTATAATAATGTACCCGATGAATTAGGGTTTTACGGAGAATTTGGCGGAGCATTTATTCCAGAATTGTTGCGAAACAATATCGACGAGCTCTCAAAAACTTTTGAGCAATTAAAGAACAATCCAGACTTTTTAGCTGAAAAAGCGCAACTACTAAAAGATTATGTTGGGCGCCCTACCCCGTTGTATTTTTCCACGAAAATGAGTGAAAAATACGGTTGCAAGATTTTCCTGAAAAGAGAAGATCTGAATCACACAGGTTCTCATAAAATCAACAATGCCATTGGTCAAATACTTTTAGCTCGTAAGATGGGAAAAACAGATGTCATCGCTGAAACTGGCGCCGGTCAACACGGAGTTGCAACCGCAACTGTTTGTGCTTTATTAAATATGAATTGTATTGTTTACATGGGTGAAAAAGACATCGAACGGCAATCGTCAAATGTACAACGTATGCGTTATTTAGGTGCAACAGTTGTCCCAGCAAAAAGTGGAAGTAAGACCTTAAAAGATGCAACAAATGAGGCAATTAGACATTGGATAAACAACCCTTCAAGTTATTATTTGATCGGAAGTGTTGTTGGACCTCATCCTTATCCGAAAATTGTTACAGAATTTCAATCTGTTATTTCTAAAGAAATCAAAGTACAATTATTAGAACAAACAGGCTCTGAAATCCCTACAAAAGTTATTGCTTGTGTTGGAGGAGGCAGTAATGCAGCTGGGGCTTTTTTCGAGTTCTATGACGATGAAAATGTTGAACTTATAACAGCGGAAGCAGCAGGTCATGGCATTGAAACAGGCTTTTCAGCTGCGACCTCAATGTTAGGTTCTACAGGAATAATTCATGGAAGTTTAACGCTTTTGATGCAAGATGATCAAGGTCAAATTACAGAACCACATTCTATTTCTGCAGGATTAGATTATCCTGGAATTGGTCCACTTCATGCACATTCAATAAGTACTCAAAGAACAAAAACAATTGCAGTGACTGACTTAGAAGCCTTAAAAGCGGCTAGAGAACTAACCCAATCTGAAGGGATTATTCCAGCCTTAGAATCTGCGCATGCCATAGCTGTTTTGAATAAAATTAATCTAACCCATTCAGATGTAATCGTTATTAATTTATCTGGACGTGGAGACAAAGATTTGAATCAAATACTTGAATTTGAAAACATCCCAAACAATTGAAAAATATGGAAATAAATAAATTTAAATTTGATAAAAAAGCATTAGGAATATTTATTACAGCAGGATTTCCTGAATTAAATAGTACTACTGAACAAATTCTTTTTTTACAAGAACAAGGTGTTGATTTTATAGAAATCGGAATGCCTTTTTCTGACCCAATGGCTGATGGTCCAATAATTCAAATGAGCAGTGAAATTGCACTGAAAAATGGAATGACATTGGAGATAATGTTTAATCAAATCGAATCCATTAAAGACAAAATAAAAATTCCAATTGTATTGATGGGCTATTTAAATCCAGTCTTGAAATTTGGAATAGCAAAATTTTTAAAAAGGGCCGAAATGTGCAACATTGCCGGAATGATTATTCCAGATTTAAATTATGAAATAATGGTTTCGAAATTTTCTGATGAATTCTCAAATTCTGAAATCCCAATAATTAATTTGATAACACCTGAAACTTCCGACCAACGCATTCTGAAAATTGCAGAAATTTCAAAAAATAGTTTCATTTATTTAGTAAGTAGCAATAGTATTACAGGAGTAGAATTTAATTTTAAAAAAAGAGAAAATCGGTATCTAGAAATAAAAAAACTTTGCCAAAATACACCAGTTTTTATTGGATTTGGAATCAAAACAATTGAAGATATCAATTATCTCAATGACTTTTCAGATGGGTGTATTATTGGTTCGGAATACATCAAACAAGTCCAACAAAATCGAAAAGAAATCTATATTCAAAAACTACTAAATATTGGATTATCTTTGTGAAAAAATCTGTATGAAACGTCTTAAGAAAATCATAACTCGCATACT
>VFKM01000062.1 GCA_009885545.1 Flavobacteriales bacterium | reverse complement strand
TTTCTTTAACATCACACCAAACACAGCCAACATCGCAACCAGCAAGTCTAATAAAGAATGCTGCTCTTCCAGAATAATATCCTTCACCCTGAATGGTGTAAAAATATTCCATCACTGGTAAAACGGAAGTTGTGTCGATGTCTTTTGCTTGCATGAAAACAAAAATAAGACTAATTTATTGATGTATACTGATTAATATCTCGAACATTCAGCTCAATATGTCCTTTTTCGTTTACTTCAAAATTTCGTTCGAATTTCACATTTTCTAACCATTGTTCACAAGCATAAGAATGTTTTTGAAGGATTGTTTGATTAAATGTTTCATCAAATGTCTCCACAAGGATTATTACTTCAGCGTTTCTTTTGACTAAATCAACGAAACTTATATTGAATAATGGAGAATCTTCTGTTATTTTATGAACGAGTGTCCATGTTAAAGGAAAGAAATTTACTTGATCGGTATCTAATTTAAATTCAGAATAATCTTTATTGAAAGCCGTTTGACCAGTTCCTTTGTCAATTAGAAAAACACATTTAACAGTTGTATTTAGTAAAACATTTTTTCGTTGATTCACCATTTTGAACATCACTGCCATAGAATCTTCATAAGGTGTAATAATTATGTTTTTAGAAAATGCAATTTTAAGAGATGGTTTAGAAAATCGACCCCAAAGTAAACCTGTGGCTATCGCAAAACTTAGTAAACCAAGAAACGATTCTGACATTGCAATATAATTTGTCAATGCACCTTTTGGATGAAGGACTCCGTATCCAACAGTTGTAAAAGTTTGAGCAGAAAAGAAAAACGCATTCTCAAACGGAGAAAGTTCCGGGTAATTTCCAGCAATATGTTCAATTCCAATTAAGAGATAAGTTGTGCTGAAAATTAAATTGAGAAGAATAAATCCTCCAATTAAAATTAAACTAAACCAAATCCAATGGATATCAATAAGAAATTTGTAAAAGTCTTTTAAACCAGAAAGCCCTCCTTTTCTTAATATGTTGTAGGAGCCATCTTCATTAACCATTCGTTTGACTGGTTTAATGAATTTACTTCCTAAGCCAGGATCTTTCGTATTTTTCATAATACGAAAGTAACATTGATTTAATTATTTTCGACTATTCGCCAATTATTTTTCAGACGATTATACTCAGTTAAAAAATCTGTTAAGGAAACTTGTTTATTGATAAAAATATCTTCTGTTGTAATGTTGGAATAACACTCACGAATTAAATCCAAAATATTTGATTCCAAAAGAACTTGAGATGTCTTTGTTTCGAAATTATAAGTTCTAAAAACAGTTAATATTTTTTCTTTATCACGAATTTCTTTATGTGTAGGTGTTATTTTTTGATCTATCTTATAAAGCAAGGGCAGAAGTCTTGCACTTAAATCTATGAAATGACGAAGAATGAAAACTGCCTCATTCATCTCTTGTATGTTTTTAACTTTCATGGCAGTGAATTTTAATTGTTATCTAAACTCAAGACGAAACTTTTAATTAAATAGTTGGTTATTTCAACTAAAATTGTTCAAAGTGTAGTTTTCTGTGAATAAAATTATTTGTTCATTGAGTAAATGGTTTTTTATATTTGCAGTAACTATTATAAACCAAACATGAAAAAAGCATTACTTATTATCAACGCATTACTATTTTCTTTTTTATCATTTTCTCAACAACAGATTGGTAATGGAGACATGGAGACATGGACAGGATTAGGAACTGCATCAGAAGAGCCTGCAAATTGGAATAGTTTTAAAACTGCATCAGGTGGCTTGGCTGCATTTGCTGCACAGCAAATATGGAGATCAACAAATATTCGAGCTGGAGCTGCAGGAACTTATTGTGCTCAAATAAAATGTGTTAGCATTTTGGGCGTTCCTGCTAATGGAAATGTTACACTTGGAAAAGTTAATATGGGTAGTTCTACAGCAACTAGTTCTTCCAATTATAATAAATCATTTACAACCGATGTCAATTTTTCTGAACCATTAACAGATACCCCAGATTCCATAGTTTTCTGGGTTAAATATACACCAGTCAATAACACACATCAAGCTAGAATGAGCACTGTTCTCCATGATACGTATGATTATATTGACGGTTATAATGTCGATGCTCTTTCTGCACCTCATAAAGTTGGGGATGCAAGTTTAAATTTTTCAACGACTAATGGTTTATGGGTGCGCAAAGCAGTTGCTTTTGTTTATACCGGTCCTGCTTCGCCAAACACCTTTATTTTGGCTACATTTGCCACAAATATGACTCCTGGAGTAGGTTCGGTGAACGATGAAGTTTTAATTGATGATGTTCAATTAATTTACAATCCAGTAAATCAGCCTGTTGATGCAGTAAATGATGCTGTTTCTACTTTTCAAGATATTGCAGTTGATGTTTCAGTTTTATCAAATGATTCTGATCCTGAAAATGATTTGGATTTAGGTTCTTTGGTGATATTGACTCAACCAAACAATGGAACCGTTAGTATTGATAATGTCACTGGTGTAATTACATATACGCCAGATGCTGGATGGTTTGGTATTGACACATACACCTATACAATATGTGACAATGGAACACCAGTATTGTGCGATAATGCTATTGTAACAGTCACAGTGACAGAAGTTATTGCTGGGAATAATCAAATTATTGCAAATAATGATGTTGCTTCAACGGTCATAGATAATTCTGTTGTAACCAATGTTGTTGCAAATGATGTTGATTTCGAAAATCAAATTGACTTATCATCTTTAATAGTTACAGTGACTCCTACAAATGGATCTACATCGGTTAATAATAGTACTGGAGAAATTACCTATACTCCAAATCTTGGGTATTTTGGATTGGATAGTTATACTTATTCTATTTGTGATGCTGGAACTCCTGCTATAACATGTGATGAGGCTTTAGTGTCAGTAACTGTAGATTTGAATTGGGGCATTGAGGAGGTAAATAATAGCACTTTTAATCCATATGTTTTTGAACAACATTTATTTATGAATTCAACAACAGAAATAAGTGGAAATTATATTATTTATTCTACGAACGGGCAACTGATTCAATCAGGAGAAATTGAAAGTAATATTTCCTTTAATCATCCAACAGGCATCTATTTCATTCATATTCAAACAACAAAGGGAAATTTGACTCAAAAATTCTCTAACCAATAATTAAATTCATATTAAAGAAACCACCTCCAAAAAGAGGTGGTTTCTTTATTTAAATTCAAGCCTATATGCATTATTTCAAAATAATCGTTCTACTTTTTATTTTCTTAATCCCTTTTTCTACGTTTGCACAAAATGGAAAGGTTGTTGGAAAAGTAAGAGACAATAATGGGGAAGAAATTATTGGGGCGTCTATTACTTTGAAAAAAGATGTTACAATCGGAGCTGTAACAGACGAATTTGGTAATTATTTATTGGAATTGCCAATCGGTAAAAACCTTTTATTGTGTCGGTTTTCAGGAATGATTGCAGATACCCTTGAAGTTGTGATTTTTGAAAACCAAACGGTTAATTTAGATATTGTATTAATGCCCGTTTTTCAAGAAATTCAGGTGGTAGAAGTGAAGGTTGGAAAATTCGATAAGCCTTTAGAGGATCAAACAGTTTCATTGCATGTTATTAAGCCAAGCTTAATTGAAAATAAGAATACAAGAAGTATTGAAACAGCATTGGATCAAACACCTGGTTTAAATATTTTGGACGGTGAACCTCAAATTAGAGGCGGAAGTGGTTTTACTTTTGGAGTCGGCTCAAAAGTAGCAGTTTTGGTGGATGATATGCCAATGTTATCTGGCGATGCAGGAAGGCCTGAATGGGGATTTATTCCAGTAGAAAATATTCATCAAGTTGAAGTTGTAAAAGGTGCGGCTTCTGTTTTATCTGGAAGTTCTGCCTTGTCAGGCTCTATTAATATTAGGACTGCTTATCCAACTAGTAAACCTTTAACCAAAATTAATGTCTATTCTGGTGCTTATTCGGGAACATCAGTTGATAATTCAACGTGGTGGGAAAGTTATCCTGGTATTCATGGGATGAATTTTCTTCATTCTAGAATTATTAAAAACAACCTTGATTTTGTAATAGGTGGAAATTTAAATTATGATCACGGTTATATAGGACCACCAATTACTGATTCAATAGTAGCAACTGTTTTTCCAGATACGTTAACAAATTTTACTGAAAAGGATATGATTTCAAAAAGAGCAAGATTGAATTTCAACATTCGTTATCGTTCTAAAAAAATCAAAGGTTTGAATTATGGAATCAATGGAAATTTTATGTTGGCACATTCGAATATGGCGCTAGCTTGGTTAAATGATTCATCTGGTTTATATCGTTCTTATCCAGGTGCAGTTTTCTTGCAAGATCAATTTATTTTTAATGTTGATCCATTTCTAAATTTGTATACACAAACTAATGGTAAGCATAGTCTTAGGACAAGAATATTGCGTGTTGATAACGAAATGTCAGCAAATCAATCAAATAAAGCAACGACATTATACGGTGATTATATGTTCCAAAAGACATTCCCTCAACTGAAAAATTTAGATTTCATAGGGGGTCTTACTGGTACTTTTACAGACTCTTATTCTAATATTTATATAGGATCAGGAACTCCAAATAATCAAATGTTAAACATTTCAGCATATACTCAATTAGAAAATAAAATAAATAAAACATTGAATTTATCGGTTGGAGGTAGGTTGGAGTATTTTCAATTGAATGATACTGTTACTGCGTTAAAACCAATTTTTAGAGCAGGAACAAGTATAAAATTATATCAAGAAACATATTTAAGAGCATCGTATGGTCAAGGATATCGTTTCCCAACTATAACAGAGCGTTTTATCAAAACAGGTGTTGGTAATTTTGGTGTTTTCCCTAATCCTGAACTAAAACCTGAGACTAGTTGGAATGCAGAAATCGGTATAAAACAAGGACTAAAATTTGGTAAATTACAGGGATATCTTGATTTAGCAGGTTTTTGGCAAGAATATCAAAATACCATTGAATATATGTTTGGTATTTGGCATGAATTAACGTCCATTGAAACAATGGGATCAAGTGCTGGGTTCAAATTTTTAAATACGGGTAATTCAAGAGTGTTAGGTTTAGATTTGTCATTTACCGGAATTGCAAAAATTTCAAAAAAATCTGAAGTAGTTTTTATGGCTGGATACAATTACATCGTCCCAAAAACATTGACACCTGATTATGTTTATGCAATTGACTCATTAAACCGTGTTTTTAGTTATAATACAACGTCATTGGATACGACTAACGGTATATTAAAATACCGATTTCTTCACAATGTGAAAGCAGATATTGAATTTACATTTTTCAAAAAACTGGGAATAGGAGCAAGTGCTAAATATTTCAGTAAGATCATCAATATGGATGCTATAATTAAAGATTTTGAACAATTAACAAAAGATATAGATGTTTTGCAAGATTTGCGATACATGGATTATTATGACTCACACCGTTTTGGAAATTGGATTTTTGATGCACGAATTTCTTATAAGGTTACTGATCAACATAAATTGGCAATCATTGGCACAAATATTTTAAATAGAAGTTATTCACTTAGACCTTTAAAAATTGAGCCGCCTAGATCTATTATGATTCAATATACTTGGAGATTGGAAGGTAAGGATGAAAAAGTAAAAGGTAAAAAGTAAGAATCAGTCAGCTGACTGATTCTTACTTTTTACCTTTTAATGGAATCCCAAATTACAAATCACGAATTTTTAAGTATCTTCGCATAGATTTTTGGTACCACTTAGTGGAATAAAAAGGAATCCGGTTTGAATCCGGAACTGTATCTGCAGCTGTAATCACTGTAAGATCCCCTCAAAATGTCACTGTTTGCAAAGCGAATGGGAAGACGAGAAGGATTGGTGAAAGTCAGAATACTTGCCGAAATCATTTTTTTAATGAAGACTTCAGATAAAAGTCCGATTTAGTGTTCGCTATTCTAGACCAGCGAGTGTTATTTCTCTTAACTGATTTTTTCTTTTTTTATTAACTATTTTATTTTAAAAAAATGAAGAAAATTTACACGTTGGTGGCTACAGCCCTTGTATGTAGCAATTTGACTGCACAAACAGTTATTGATTTTGAAAACGTAGTTCTAAATCCAGAAACGTATGATAATGGTTACGCTGGTGCTAGTAATTTTTCGATGGCGGGCTTTACGTTCTCAAATATCTATGACGCCGCTTGGGGTTCTTGGAATGGGTTTTCAATTTCAAATGTAACGGATAACACAACAGCTGGTTGGGGAAATCAATATAGTGCTTTTCCTGGTTCAGGAAGAAATTCAGCAAATTATGGAGTTTATTATCCAGAAGGAACAATTCAAGGAAATTCTTCTTTGGCAATAGATTCTTTTTATATCACTAATACTTCCTTTTCAGCTATTTCAATGAGAGATGGAGATGCTTACGGTAAAATTTTCGGGTCAATTTATGCAGCAGATGGAACAACCGTCGATGGAACAAATGGTGAAGATTTTTACAGAGTTTGGGTCATTGCTGAAGGGTATAGTGGCGTAAAAGATTCTGTTGAAGTGTATTTAGCAGATTTTAGATTTGCTAATAATTCACAAGATTATATTGTCGATAGTTGGATCAAAGTAGATTTATCATCTTTTGGTATTTACCCTTATTCTATCAGTTTTAGAATTGAATCTTCAGATGTTGGTGCATGGGGAATAAATACTCCAACTTATTTTGCAATCGATGATGTGTATAAATCTACTATCGTAGGAATTGATGAAAACACGAATTTGTCCATTGATGTATATCCGAATCCAGTTCAAGATTTGTTAACGGTTAAAGGTGAAAATGGAGTTATCACTTTGAAAGACATAAATGGAAAAGTTATTCTAACAGAAAATCATTTCAGCGTTTCAATCTTAAATTTAGAAGAATTAACATCTGGAATTTACTTTTTAGAATTGATTAATTCAAATGGTAAAGCAGTTCAGAAAATTATCAAATAGGAAATAAGGGGCAATCTCCGGGTTGCCCTCTTTCATTTTGAAAAAAACACTTTTTAT
>VFKM01000075.1 GCA_009885545.1 Flavobacteriales bacterium | reverse complement strand
TTCTTATCCTTTATCGTATGGGCGCATCACATGTTTATTACGGGAATGAATCCATTCTTGGGTAGTGTCTTTGTATTTACTACCTTGTTGATTGCTATTCCTTCTGCTGTAAAGGTTTTTAACTACATTACAACACTTTGGAAAGGTTCTATTATATTCACACCAGCAATGTTATTTGCAATCGGTTTGGTTTCTACTTTTATTACTGGTGGTGTTACTGGAATCATTTTAGCTGATGCAGCATTGGATATATCTATACATGACACTATGTTTGTTGTTGCTCACTTCCATGTTGTAATGGGATTGTCAGCAGTGTTTGGTATGTTCGCAGGTGTGTATCATTGGTTCCCTAAAATGTACGGAAAAATGATGAACTTGAAATTAGGATTTGTTCACTTTTGGTTAACATTAATTTCAGGGTACGGAGTATTTTTCCCAATGCACTTTGTAGGTTTATCTGGTGCACCTCGTAGATATTATGATTATTCTGTTTATGGTGAATTTGACACGAATGCGTTCAATATTATCATGGATTTAAATGTTATTATAACAATGTTTGCCATTCTTGGTTCTTTGGCTCAGCTGGTATTCTTGTTTAACTTTTTCTATAGTATTTATAGAGGACCAAAAGCACCACAAAATCCATGGAAAGCCAATACATTAGAATGGACAACACCAGTGGAACATATTCATGGGAATTGGCCTGGGGAATTACCAACTGTACATAGATGGCCTTATGATTATTCTAAGCCAGGAGCAGAAGAAGATTATATTTCTCAAATTGTTCCTTTAGCTGAAGGTGAAGAAGAACATTAAAATAATATATAATTTTGAAAGCCTTTTGTCATTTGACAAAAGGCTTTCTTTTTTTATGTAATTTAGTCAACCGTGGAAGATTCATTCGATTATAGAGAAGAAACAGAAGCAAATTCTGAACAAGAGTTTGACAAAGTATTGCGTCCAAAAAGTTTTAGTGATTTTACAGGACAACCTTCTATCATAGAGAATCTTGGGATTTTTGTTAAGGCAGCTTCTTTAAGAGGAGAACCGTTGGATCATGTTTTACTTCATGGGCCTCCGGGACTTGGTAAAACTACTCTGGCAAATATAATTGCGAATGAATTAGGTGTTGGTTTTAAAGTAACTAGTGGTCCCGTTTTGGACAAACCAGGTGATTTAGCTGGTTTATTGACAAATCTAAATCCAGGAGATGTACTTTTTATTGATGAAATTCATAGGTTAAGTTCGGTTGTAGAAGAATATCTTTATTCTGCAATGGAAGATTATTGCATAGATATTTTAATTGATAGTGGTCCGAATGCTAGAAGTGTACAAATTACATTGAACCCTTTTACCCTTATTGGAGCAACTACACGATCTGGCTTGTTGACTTCTCCTTTACGTGCCAGGTTTGGGATTAATTCTAGATTGGAGTATTATGATGCTAAAACGTTGACTAATATTGTTGAACGTTCATCTGGGTTACTAAATATTGCTATTGACGAAGCGGCTGCATATCAAATTGCAAGTAGAAGTAGAGGAACACCTCGAATTGCAAATGCGTTATTGAGAAGGGTTCGAGATTTTGCTCAAATTAAAGGAAATGGATCCATTGACACAGATATTACCACAATTGCGTTAAAAGCGCTTAATGTGGATGAAAATGGTCTTGACGAGATGGATATACGTATACTTAAAGTGATAATTGAAAAATTTAGTGGAGGACCAGTTGGCTTAACAACAATAGCAACCGCAATTGGTGAAAATGCAGGAACATTGGAAGAGGTATACGAACCATTTTTAATTCAAGAGGGATTTTTAATGCGCACACCACGGGGAAGAAAAGCAACTGAAAAAGCATTCCGTCATTTAGGAAAAGATGCTGGCTGGATGCAAGGTGGATTATTTTGATGAACCATAAATGTATTCTTCTAAATCAAAAAATACGACATTAATAAAGCAAAAGGCTGCAGAATTAGGGTTCTTTTTCTGCGGTGTATCAAAAGCTGAATTTTTAGAAGAGGAAGCAAAACATCTTGAAACTTGGCTAAAAAGAACATATAACGGCAAAATGGGTTATATGGAAAATCATTTTGACAAGCGATTAGACCCACGTTTATTAGTAGAGGATTCAAAAAGTGTTGTCTCACTTTTGATGAATTACTATACGGAAGAACAACAAGCAGACATTACTACCCCGAAACTTTCTAAATATGCTTTTGGGGAAGATTATCATTATATTATAAAAGATAAGCTCACAGAATTGTTCTTATTCATTCAAAATGAAATTGGCGAAGTCAATGGTCGCGTATTTGTTGATTCAGCTCCAGTTATGGATAAAGCTTGGGCGAAACGATCAGGATTAGGTTGGGTCGGCAAGAATTCGAATCTGATTAATCCAAAAAATGGTTCCTTTTTCTTTATTGCTGAGTTGATTCTGGATCTTGACTTAGAGTATGATGGACCAATCAAAGATTATTGTGGAACATGCACGCGATGCATTGAGGCTTGTCCTACAGACGCTATTGTTGAACCGTATGTTGTTGATGGTTCTAAATGCATTTCCTACTTAACAATTGAATTGAAAGATGCTTTAATTCCTGAAGAATTTAATGGAAAATTAGATAATTGGATGTTTGGTTGTGATGTATGTCAGGATGTTTGTCCGTGGAATCGGTTTTCAAAACAACATACTGAACCGCGTTTGAATCCGTTGACTGGAATCTTGGAAATGTCAAAAACGGATTGGACAGATCTAACGCAAGAAATATTTACAGAATTATTAAAAGTCAGTCCAATAAAAAGAACAAAATATGATGGTTTAATGCGTAATATTAATGCCACAATTGAAAAATGAGTTTCTTAAAAACTATAAAATCTAATGTGAGGTTCGATAAAAATGAATTATCGGGTTCTTTTGGTGATATCGGAACTGATTTACCGTTGATTGTCGGGATGATCATTGTTTCTGGAATCGATAGTGCTAGTACATTGATTATCTATGGAATATTACAGATTATTTCGGGAATCTATTATGGAATTCCAATGGCTGTTCAACCCTTGAAAGCCGTTGCTACGATTGTTATTGCTCAGCACTTAACAGGAGATGTTATTTACGGAGGTGGATTGGCGATAGGAATTATTATGTTACTCTTCACGCTAACGGGTGTTATTAATAAATTAAAAACCCTAATTCCTAAAGCTGTTATTCGCGGAGTACAATTGGGTTTGGGATTAATGCTTGCGAACATTGCATTAAAAGATTATATCGTTAAAGATTCTCACTTATTTGATTACATATTGGTTGCAATCGCTGGTACAATTGGAATTATTTTAATGGGTAACAGGAAATATCCGCCAGCTATTTTTATCATATTGATTGGTGTATTTTACGCATTGTTTTTTCAAATTGAGAATCCAACTTCTTTGTTTTCACAAGTGGAAATGGAAATACCGAATTTTTCTATCCCTAAATGGAATGATATTACAGTGGGATTTTTGCTTTTAGCATTACCACAAATCCCATTATCTATCGGAAATTCGATCTTGGCAACTGAACAAATTTCAAAAGATTTATTTCCAGAAAAGAAAATAACGGTGAATAAAATTGGAATCACCTATTCAATTATGAATATTTTCAGCGCCTTTTATAGTGGAATTCCAGTTTGTCATGGATCTGGGGGTATGGTAGGTCA
>VFKM01000086.1 GCA_009885545.1 Flavobacteriales bacterium | reverse complement strand
CTTGCAGATTTAGCCATGAATCACCCTGAAGCTTTCAAGGCGGTTTGTGACGCAGTGAAGAAATAAGAAGTAATTAAACTTTATATAGCAAGAATCCCGTTCGTCAATTTACGAACGGGATTTTTTTTTGCCCAATTTTTTATCGTCTAAAAAAAAGGGTTGAAAGGGAAAAAAGTAACCTTCATGTTTTTCAAAAAAATAATTCAAAAATTCACTTCTTTTATTTCGAATGTTTCACTTTTAATAGATTGATTTCAGTTACATTTACTGAAATTTTTTTTCTATGTCAATTAGCACAAGTAAAGCATCAGTTGCAGGGGTTTTAATTACTATTGGAATCGTTTTCGGTGACATTGGTACTTCACCGTTATACGTTTTTCAAGCGATCACAGGAAATGGTACTAATTTTTCGTACGATTTAATAATGGGAGGGTTATCTGCTGTAATTTGGACATTAATTTTACTAGCAACAATCAAATACATTTATTTTGCTTTAAATGCCGACAATAAAGGTGAAGGAGGAATATTTGCGCTCTTTGCTTTACTCAAATCAAAACGCATTAAATGGATAATAATTCCCGCATTAATCGGTTGTGCCACCTTACTCGCAGATGGATTCATTACTCCAGCAATTTCAATTTCCTCGGCCGTAGAAGGTATTAATAATATTTTTCCAGATTTTCCTGTTATTCCGGTAGTTGTAGGAATAATAGTTATGTTATTTTCAATTCAACAATTTGGTACTTCTGCAATAGGAAAGGCATTTGGTCCTGTAATGATTGTTTGGTTTGGTTTTCTTGGTTACTTAGGAGTCATTAACATTATGAAAAATCCAGAAGTGCTAAATGCATTTAATCCATATTATGCTTATAATCTTATTGTTAATGTTGATGGTGGATTCTGGGTTCTAGGAGCTGTATTTCTTTGTACAACAGGAGCAGAAGCATTGTATTCAGATTTAGGGCATTGTGGAAAAAAGAATATTAGAATCAGTTGGTCAATGATGAGTATCTTATTAGTCACAAATTACTTAGGACAATCTGCATTGTGTTTAACTGATGGTTTTTCTTTGAAACCAAAGGAAACAATATTTTATGCAATGGTTCCTGATGGAATGCTGCCTTTTGCTATCGCCATTGCAACAGCAGCAACTATTATTGCTTCTCAAGCATTGATAACAGGAGTTTTTACGTTAATGAATGAGGCTATCAAATTGAATTTATGGACAAATCTAAGAGTAAAATATCCTACTGATCACAAAGGGCAAATTTACATTCCATTTATTAATTGGTTTTTAATGGGGGGATGTTTACTTGTTATTGCAATCTTTAGAAAGTCCACAGCCATGGAGGCGACATACGGTTTGGCCATTACGATTGATATGGTAATGACTTCTATTTTATTATGTTATTTATTGATGCTGAAATACCCTAAAATGAAGGTTGCTTACCTTGTTATTTTCGGTATTTTCTTAACGATTGAAGGAATCTTTTTAATGTCCAACTTAGGTAAAATCGTTCATGGTGGTTGGTTTACACTAATTTTAGCAACAGGCTTCTTTACCATGCTATTCCTATACTATAAAGCGCGATTACTGAGAAAAAGCATTACTGAATATGTGTCAATGAAAAAGGTAATTCCGCTTTTGAATGCAACCAAAAAGGATGAGAAACTTCAATATGAAGCATCAAACTTAGTTTATCCAACCAGAAGTAATACCCCAAATAGATTGGATGCAACGGTCTTTTTCTCTTTATTCAAAAAACGACCTCGTAAAGCTGGAGTTGTTTGGTTTTTACACTTAGATATTTTGAACGATCCATGGGGAGTGCATTATACCGTTAATGAGGTTATTGATAAATCATGCTATTATGTTAATCTACAATTAGGATTTAAAGAAGAACATAGAACTGAATACATGATGCGCAAGATTCAACGCAAAATGGTTGAAAAAGGAGAATTAACTGGTGACAGTGTATTTGAATCTGTAAAAGGTCAAATAGACGAAGCGGATTTTAAATTTATTGTATTAAACTCTCGCGTAGCAACAGATAATAAACTAACAGCATTTCAGATTATTTGTGTTAAAGCATATCGATTTATAAAATCAACAGGTTTGAAACCAGCAGAAGATTTTGGCTTAGATAAGACAAACGTTGTAGTTGAATACATTCCAATTTGTGTAACGAAACAATACGATCAAGAATTGGTTGAAGATTGGGAAGATTATTCCGAAAAGAATAATAAAATTAGTTTGACAAGAGGAGAAGATCTTGGAAAAAGTGATAATTAATTTTTCATTTAACCAAAAATTTGATTTTTCATGCATTTAAAATGAAAGAGCCAATTCACTTTTTTGAGTTTAAACTTGATTTGATTAAATTTCGAAACTTCATTATAGGCTTACTAATTTTATATTCTGGGCCTTTGTTTGCTCAAATGGACACATCAAAATCTAATCTCAGTTTTTCTGGGTATGCAGAAGTGTTTTATTGTTATGATATGAATCAACCCGCTAACCACAAAAGACCTAATTTCATTTATAATCATAACCGCCATAATGAATTCAACTTGAATCTTGGCTTTATAAAAGCAAGTTATTCTAAGGAAAGAATTCGAGCAAATTGTGCGTTGGGTTCCGGTACCTATGTCAATTCCAATTATGCTTCTGAACCTGGTGTTTTGAAAAATGTTTATGAATCAAATATTGGCGTCAAACTAAGTAAGAAAAAAAACATCTGGCTAGATGCTGGTGTTTTCTCCTCTCACATTGGGTTTGAAAGTTCAATTTCAAAAGACTGTTGGAGTCTTACAAGAAGTATTCTAGCAGAGAATTCCCCTTATTATGAAAGTGGTTTAAAAATAACTTATACGAGCGATAGCAGTAAATGGATTTTAAGCGCGTTATTACTGAATGGCTGGCAACACATTCAGCGTCCTAATGGGAATAATACTCCTGCTTTCGGTTCTCAAATCACTTATACCCCAAATACTAAATTCACATTGAATTATAGCACTTTTGTTGGGAATGAAAAACCGGACACAGCATTTCAAATGCGTTATTTTCACAATTTTTACGGAATGTTTCATATTTCGAAAAAAATCCATCTAACAGCCGGTTTTGATTTGGGAATGGAACAGAAATCAAAAGGAAGCTCAGCCTATAATACATGGTATAGTCCTGTTTTGATTGCTAAATTCATTTTAAATGATAAATGGTCTATTTCAGGTAGAGCTGAATATTATAGTGATGAAAATGGTGTTATAATCTCTACCGGAACGTCAAATGATTTTCAAACTATGGGCTACTCTTTAAACCTAGACTATTATTTAGCAGAAAATGCTGTTTGGAGAATTGAAGGAAGAATGCTCCAAAGCAAAGACGCTGTTTTTGTGAGAGGAACGTCATTAACGGATCAAAATAATTTCTTTACTACCTCATTAGCAATTTCTTTCTAATATTCTAATTTACGACCTACAAATCTAAACAATAGTCGTTTTACAATTAAAAAGTACTTCTCATTCTTTCAGTTAAAAGAATTATTAAATACATTTCTAAAAAGTTGAAACAAAAAAAATGGGAACCTTTCGAGTTCCCATTTTTCAATTTATAAAAGAATTATTTCTTCTTATCTGCTTTGTCATCAACTTCTTCGAAGTCAACATCTGTAACTTCATCCGCTGGATTTTCAGCACTTTCGTTTCCTCCAGTGTTTCCTCCATCAGCATTTGCAGCATTGTACATGTCTTGAGATGCAGCTTGGAAAACAGTATTTAATTTTTCCATTGCAGCTTCAAGATTTCCAACGTGTCTTGCTTCGAATTCAGTTTTCAATTCAGCTAACGCTTCTTCGATTGGTTGTTTTTTATCTGCAGAAATTTTATCTCCGTATTCCTTCAACTGACGTTCAGTTTGGAAAATCGTAGAATCTGCTTTGTTGATCAACTCAACTTCTTCACGTAATTTATTATCTGAATCAGCATTTGCAACCGCTTCAGCTTTCATTCTTTGGATTTCAGCATCTGATAAACCAGAAGAAGCTTCAATCTTAATTGATTGCTCTTTTCCTGTTCCTTTGTCTTTTGCAGAAATGTTCATGATACCATTTGCATCAATATCGAACGTTACCTCAATTTGTGGAACTCCTCTTTGTGCTGGTGGAATATCAGTTAATTGGAAACGACCCAATGATTTGTTGTCTGCAGCCATCGCTCTTTCACCTTGTAACACGTGAATATCAACTGATGGTTGGCTATCTGAAGCCGTTGAGAAAACTTCTGATTTTTTTGATGGAATTGTAGTATTCGCTTCGATCAATTTCGTGAAAACTCCACCCATTGTTTCGATTCCTACTGATAAAGGAATAACGTCTAATAACAATACATCTTTTACTTCTCCAGTTAAAACTCCACCTTGAATTGCTGCACCAACTGCAACAACTTCGTCAGGATTAACTCCTTTTGATGGTGCTTTTCCGAAGAAACGCTCTACTGCATCTTGAATAATCGGAATACGTGTTGAACCACCTACTAAGATTACTTCATCGATATCACTTGTTGATAATCCAGCGTTTTTCATAGCCGAACGACAAGGAGCGATTGTTCTTTCAACGATATCAGAAATTAATTGCTCAAACTTCGCACGTTGTAATGTTCTTACAAGGTGTTTTGGAATACCATTAACTGGCATGATGTAAGGCAAATTGATTTCAGTTGAAGTAGTTGAAGAAAGTTCAATTTTCGCTTTTTCAGCTGCTTCCTTCAAACGTTGCAATGCCATTGGATCTTCACGTAAGTTCAATCCTTCGTCATTTTTAAATTCTTCAGCTAACCATGCGATAATTGCCTCATCTACGTCATCTCCACCTAAGTGAGTGTCACCATCTGTTGCCAATACTTCAAATACACCATCTCCTAATTCAAGTACAGAAACGTCATGTGTTCCACCACCGAAATCGAAAACAACGATTTTTTGGTCTATTCCTTTTTTATCTAATCCATAAGCTAAAGCTGCTGCTGTAGGCTCATTAATAATTCTTTTGATTGTTAAACCAGCGATTTCACCAGCTTCTTTTGTTGCTT
>VFKM01000009.1 GCA_009885545.1 Flavobacteriales bacterium | reverse complement strand
CGAGCTTTGCCGGCGGGCAAAATGTAGATTTACAAGGAGTTATAGATATGAATGGTGCTTACGGAAAGAAATGGCGGAAATTTACAGTTGACGAAGGCACTTTTACCTTTAAATGGAACAATGCTGCAGAATATGGTGAAACAAACAAAACACTTACTGGTACGTGGACTTTGAAACGGAAATAGAAATAATATTTTGAATGTTCGCTTTGTTCCACAAAACCTTTTTGTCATGATCCGTCAGTTGGTGGAAACATGCCAAAAAGAGATTTATTTCATATTTTTTCGCTGGATTACATCCAGCTCTAAAAACATTTAACCCCTAAAAGGGTAATTAATTGTTCTTGTAGTTTAATAGCGATTACACATATTTATACATGAGTTTTTTGTAACCTGAGATCGATTATTAATATAAATAGTGCATCAGATTCCTTTTAATTCCATTGCTCTTAATGTATTAATCATTAGTGACGCAATAGTCATTGGACCAACACCACCAGGCACGGGTGTAATGTATGAACATTTTTCAGCTACTTCATCAAATTTCACATCACCTTTTAATTTCCAGCCACTCACTTTGGATGAATCTTCAACTCTAGTTGTTCCGACATCGATAACTACAGCACCATTTTTCACCATATCAGCAGTAACAAAATCTGGTTTGCCAATTGCAGCAATTATAATATCCGCATTTTGACAAATCTCTTTGATGTTTTTTGTTTTGCTATGCGTTAATGTAACAGTGCAATTTCCAGGATTTGAGTTCCTAGAAAGCATAATACTTAATGGCATTCCCACAATATTACTTCTACCAATTACAACACAACTTTTTCCTTCTGTTTCTATTTTATACCTTTTCAATAATTCAATAATCCCAGCAGGAGTTGCAGGTAGAAATCCAGGTAAATTCAATACCATATTGCCAAGGTTCATTGGATGAAAGCCATCAACATCTTTTTTGGGATCGATTGCTTCAGTAACTTTCATTTCGTCAATGTGTTTTGGCAGTGGTAACTGCACGATAAAACCATCGATGTCGTCATCTTGATTTAGCGCATGTACTTTGTCTAACAATTCTTGTTCAGAAATTGTTTCTTCATAACGAATCAGTGAACTTTCAAAACCAATTTGCTCGCACGCTTTAACTTTCGCTTCAACATACGTTTTCGACCCTCCATCGTTTCCAACTAAGATGGCTACCAAATGAGGAATTTTCTTCCCTTTGCTTTTACGAATTTGTATTGCTTCGCCGAGCTCTTTTCTAATATTCTCAGATGTAGTTTTGCCGTCAAGTAGGATCATGGAAATTATTTTGAACAAATATAGGATTGTGAACTAATAATTAAAAGAATCTATTCATTTCTTTTTAAAAATAAATTACATATATCTTTGTCTAAAAAAAGACAGTATGAAAAGAGTCATTTTTATCTATTTAATTTTCGTTTCTAGTCTCTCCTTTGCTCAAAAAATTGAGGGAACAGAAATTGGTTTTGATGGATTTTTTGGAGCTTCAACATTTGGAGGATCATTTGGTATTGGGCCGAAATTTGGATTTGTAATGAATGAAAATGTGATTTTAGGTCCTTCATTTAGATACCAACGAACTTGGGCAAATAATTTTGCTGATCAGAAAGCTAGTTTCAATAATTATGGTGGAGGTTTTTTTCTTCATGGAAGATATAAAAATGTACTTTTTGGCGGGGTTGAGTTTGAAGTATTAAAAACTGCAAATACATTCATTGACACAAGTGCTGTATTTAAAAAAATTGTTCCCACACTATTTGTTTGCGCTGGATTTTCTAAAGAATTTAATGGAATTGTCAGAATAAATGTTGGTGCTTATTATGAGGTAATTAATAGCAAAAATAGTCCTTTTAGACAGGCTTATTTTATTCCAATTAAAAATGCACAATCTGGAGCTGTTCAGGGCTATATTCCATTGATTTACCGAATATCTTTTTTCTTCCCATTAACTCATTCTAAAAAACGAGATAAGCCTGAAAAATTTAAAGAAGAACCTGTTGAAGAAACGTGGTAATCTTGTTTGTTTTCTTGCTAAATAATAAATCATTCAATTACACAAAACTAAAAAGGGCTTCTACGAAGCCCTTTTTTAATCCTATTATATCAATTAAAATCCTTGAGTTGGATTTACTGCTGGTGCTTGTGGCTTAACAAAAGTTCCTTCTTTCGCATAATCGATAAGTTCAATTACGAAACATAAAGATTCTCTTCCCATATCTTCGCCGTAAGCTAATTCCCAAGGAACATATACTCTATACTTCCCTCCTTTTTTCATTTTTGGAACAATGAAAGACCATCCTGGAATCACCCCACCATTTAATTTCAAAGCAACAGGTTCTTGAGGAGCACCAGGTTTCTTTTTCATTTCATAAGAACTTTGAACAGTATCACCCATAGCGGATGTCAAAATATATTCAACTTTCACATCATCTTTAGCACCAGGATTTCCGCCTTTTCCTTCAGAAATAACTTCCATTACAATACCATTTTCGAAAACTTGAGCACCCTTAATTTTAGCTGCTTTTTCCATCATTCTTTTTCCATTCTTCACATTTAATTCTTTAATGAAAGTTTGAATAATCGTTTGTTTCTCTGTTTCAGAAACCAAGGTGTCCTTTTTCAATAAACCGTGTCTGAATCCAATTTTAACCATTTTCATGTCAACAGAAGCAAGGCCATCCATTTTAATCATATCTTGATAAAACGCATAACCCGTAAGTTTCCCTAAACATTGAGCCCCTTCTTTTGCGTATGTAGAATCAAAATCTTGGAAATTAGGACCAAATAATTTAATCAATGTTGCTTCACAATCAGCTGGTTTGTTCCCGTTCAAATTGTCACCAAAACCAATTGCAATTTGTTCTAAATCCAATTTATCAATATTTGGATCTTGGGTTCCAACAATTGTTTTAGCGTTCATTGCCCCTAATACATATGACAAACGATCTTTTTGTGTTTCAAGTTTTACAACTTCTTCAACTACTTCGTTGGTTTTATCTCCACAGCTAAACAATAAAGCTGGAAAGATTAAAAAGAATAATTTATTCATTAAACAATTTCTAAAAGTTCAACGTCGAAAATCAACGCACTAAATGGTTTGATTGGTCCTCCTGGATGCGGATGCGCGCCATAAGACAATTCTTGCGGAATGTATAAACGGTATTTTGATCCTACATTCATCAATTGAAGTGCTTCAGTCCATCCTGGAATTACTTGGTGCACACCAAATGTTGCTGGTTGTCCACGTTCGATTGAACTATCGAAAACAGTACCATCGATTAATGAACCATGATAATGAACTGAAACAGTTTGAGCTGCAGTTGGTTTCGCACCATTTCCTTCTGTTACGATTTCATATTGAAGACCAGATGGTGTTGTATGAATACCAGGTTTAGTTTTGTTTTCATGTAAAAAAGCTTCACCTACTTCTTTGTTTTGAGCATATTTCTGCTCACCTGCATTTTGCAAATAATTTTGTATTATTGTATTTGCCATTTCAGGTGTGTATTGTGGTTGTTTTCCTGAAAACGCATCTGTAATTGCTTGTGCCATTGTTTCCGGAGAAATACCTTCTAACCCTTGTTCCATCAAGCTTCCTGCGATACTCATTCCAACGCAGTAACTTACTGCTTTAATCTCTTCTGTCATATCCTAAAATTTTCGACAAAAATAAGTAGAAAAGTCGAAAGTCGGACTGTTTACACAACCCGACTTTCAACTTAAAAAGGAAATATTTTATTTATTTGTGAAATCAATGTTATAGGTAACTGCAATTTGAAGTGTGTGATTTCGTTCAGCTTTTATACCATCTGATTTAACTATATATTGATTCATATAACCCAATTGTACATTCAAGTCTTTGTTAAATCTCCAACCAATTGCTCCATACAATCTATTTTGATCCAGAATATTTTTACCAATTCCTTTTCCAAATCCTAAAAAAGGTTCATCGTAAACTGTCAAAAACAATGTGTTGTCTTGCATTTCTTTTCTGGAGATTGGCAGAGTAGCCATAAAGCGATATCTGACTCTTTGTCGAAAAACAAAACCATCTTGAGTATAAACCGCATTTGCATCTTTAACCCAATTCTCAATGAAACGCTGTTCAAATCGATAGCGATGAGATAGATCAACACGTCCAACTTTGTTTTT
>VFKM01000134.1 GCA_009885545.1 Flavobacteriales bacterium | reverse complement strand
TTTCATTTACATTTTCATTTTCATTTTCACTATATACACACGCCACGCATAATTTCATAAATTATTAATACTTTCTTGAATTTGTGTTTCAAAAATTGCTGATTCATCAGGCAAGATTGGGGTTAATTCGCAAGAATTAACCTCTAAGAGTGGACACAGCGATGTTGGTTGGAATCGTATTGGTCATCAAGTTAAGAGGTTACGTAGAGATGGAAAAATTGAGGAGAGGTTTGTCTCTGGTGATCCAGAAACAGTGGAAAATAAAGTCATGAAGAATACATTCAGACTTATTCAATTGAAAAACAGCAAAAAGGGTGAAAGTGATTTGGAAAATTCAGAGAGAGTAAACGGTGGCCAAGTTGTTGGTGCTTTGAATGGTTATTTTGGTGAAAATATCATGGAACATGTCTCGTATGTAACCAATCCGAGACCTTTCTTGTGGTATGTTATTTTTGGAAAAGATGATGCTTTTGATCGTGCAAAGGAAGAAAAAGAGAAGAATCAGATGATATATCCGAGAATCCGGATCGGTGGTCTGGAATTTTTTCTAGAGGATGTTTCAATCGCCAAAGCTTCGAAAGCCTTCTTCACATTCAGGTTTCTCAACTTTCCTGAGCGTGAAGCAACAGTTGACATCTGCAAAAAATATTTGAAGAATGTCCTGGGCAATGAAGATGAAGTGTTGGAGGTCGTCGATGAATACTATTGGGCGCATCATAAGCGTACTAACATCAAAACAGGAAACCTGAGAGCTAGAGTGGCGATTGATTTGAAGACTGGTGAGTATGAAACGAGAGTAAATGGAGTCTGTAAAAATTACTTTTTTGAAAATAGGATAGCCAAGATAGTTAGAATGGGTGATATCAGATGCTTCAAATGTGGTCAGTCTGGTCATCTTCGTAAAGACTGCACTGTCGACGAGAAGTGTTTGGTGTGCACTGGTTCCTCTTCCCATAATAAGTGGAACTGCCCAAAGTCTTATGCCAGAATTACCAAAAAGGAACTGGATGAAGATTCTGAATCTGTGCATAATGAGACTGATTACATTGTAACTAAAATGTTAAAAGCAAATGAACTTGTCAAGGCTTCCAGCGGACTTGGCACTGACAACCAGTTTGTCAGAGATGGAGAAAAGGCAGCTGATGAAACTGGGGAACATTCAATACCTAACGTAGTCCCTGCCCGGACTTCATCCAATCCCGCTGGACATGGTAATGGTGATGGAAATGGTGGTAGTGGTGGTGCCGGTGGTGTTGGTGGTAGTGGTGGTGCATGTGGTGTTGGTGATGATGATGGGTGTGCTGGTGAGAAAAATGGTGTTGGTAAAATGGATCTCAACGAGAGTTTGGAAGAAGGCCAACTGCAATCTGAGTCAAATCAGGTTCATGGGATTACTAAAACAAATAAAAGAGGTAATGAATCTTGGTCATTGACAGACAATGATTTGAAGCGGCTACCTTCCAAACCTAAGTTGGATGACACTAATGATGACGATTTGGATGACTTGGGTGACGAGGAAATGCCTGAATTTCCTAAATCTTCTGAATCAGATTCTGATGAAGGAGAAAATAAAGAAAACAAGAACCCAGTAAAAGTTAAAAATAACAAATACTCGGCTAATGATTTTTTAAATTCAAGTGGCCCTGGTGTGATTAATGTGCAATCTGAGAAGAAGAAGAAAACCGAGAAGAAGAGCAAAAAGTCAAGAACATATGGTCCAAAATCAACTCCAGCTCCAAATTCAAATACAAGTGCAAATAGTGCCAATAAAGTAAAGAGCAGTGACTCGACTATCGAGAAAGGAGCGAATGGTGGCAAAAAAGAAACTGTTTTTGGTCCAAAGAAATTAAAATAAACATTTATTATTAATTGCTTTAATTATCTTAACTTTTTTCTAATTTTATATTTTACCTATTATATATTATGGACCTAAAGATTTTTCATTGGAACTGTTTCTGTTTAACAAGAGCTAAAGTTATCGAACTGCGTGACTATGTCAATAAGTTTAGTCCGGATATTGTGTCATTGAATGAACTCAAGATGAGTGAAGAGACCGCAAACTTGATGATGAGATTTGATGGGTATGCGTCATACTTTAAGGTAAGGAATAAACATGGGGGTGGTGTTGCTATTATTATCAAAATACTTATTCCTCATGTCCAAATTTTGAATCTTAATCCTGATATGGAAATTGTGGGTGTAACTGTTAATCTTAAGAAAAGTAAATTCGATGTCTATTCGCTTTATAATCCTCCTAGTGTGCTGATTCCATATGATTTTTTTATTAATCTTTTTGAGTCAAAAATAGATTTCGTACTAGTCGGAGACCTGAACTCGAAGGCTATTAGTCTTGGCTGTAAACAATATGACAGAAATGGTAAGGTTATTGAAAAGATTCTCTCAGACACTGATTTTGTAGTACATAACAATTCATGTCCTACCTTCAGAAGAGAGAGAACCAAAACCGGAAGTGATGCAGAAGTCTACGAAGAAATTCTTGACCTATGCTTAAGTTCTGGCTCACTTAGTAACCAACTATTCGAGTTTAAAGTATTGCTTAGCAATGATATGACAAGTGATCATTATCCTTTTGAAATCAAACTAAAATCTAACCATTTTTATTTAAATAATAATAAACCTCATACAGATAGATTCAACTTGGAGAAAGCGGACTGGGATACGTACAGGTCATCACTTGAAAGGATTGCTAGGTCATATTCTGATCATGATCTTTGTAATATGGAAATAAATCAATTAAACCAGTTAGTTATCAATGATATAATGGAATCAGCCAACTACTCAATTCCGAAATTTAAATTGCCAACCAAGAGACCGCTCCCGTACGAAATAATCTTACTCATAAAACAAAGAAGAACAGCCAGAGCAACCAAAAACAAGAATAATAATCAAGAAAACAAAAGTAAGTATAACTATTTGACTAAGAGGGTCAAACAAGCTATCATCGCTTTTGAAAATAACAAGTGGCAGACCTTTCTGGATACTCTCGGAGAATATCCGGTGTCTACCAGAGGCTTCTGGCAGCAGATAAATAAGATAAGAGTTGCCAAGCAATCCGCTGTCTTGCCAACACTTGTCAGAAATAACATAGAATTTATAAATGACACTGACAAAGCCAACCTGTTTGCGAATGATCTGAAAGTCACTTTCTCAAATGATGACTCACATAACTTTGATAATGATCATTTTCTAAATGTTAATAATTATTTGGAGAATTTGAATTTAGAAAATATTCCTTTTGTACCTTTTAGTTCCAATGAGTTGGTAAAAAGAATTTCAAAACTTAAAGTTAATAGTGCCTCGGGTTCAGACTCAGTTCAAAACTTGTTTATAAAGCAAGCTCCGTTTGAATACGTTCGTAAAGTAGTTTTAGTCCTACTCAACAAAGCAATTGAACATGGAATCCCCAGTGATTGGAAGAAAGCAGATATAACCATGATTCCAAAAAAGAATCTGAAATCCAAAGATCCCAATGATTACAGGCCAATAAGCCTCACCAGCTGCCTTGGGAAGCTTGCAGAAAGACTAGTTAAATCAAGATTGTATAAGGAGCTAGAAGAAAAAAAATTAATAGCGATTCAACAATCTGGTTTTAGAGAAAATCGGGCTACAGCTGACAATCTGTTGTTTTTTACTCAAAAAATCTCTGAGAGCTTAAATATAAGCAAAAGTGCGTGTGGTGTTTTCTTTGACATCTCCAAAGCCTTTGACAAGGTATGGCATGATGGACTTGTTTTTAAGCTTTCTAAATTAGGCATACCGACTTACATTCTTAAATATATAATTGATTTTTTGAGTAATAGAAGCTTCAGAGTGAAAGTGAGTAACAGTTACAGCAACTTTTACCCTATTAAGTGCTCTGTTCCGCAAGGTTCAGTATTGGGGCCTTTGCTTTTCCTAGTGTATATAAATGACATTCCTTTAACAAATATAATGAATAACAAATTTTGTAAAAGCAGTTCTTCTCTTTTTGCGGATGATCTAGCTGCCCTTTTCCAGTACAACCATTCTAAACGTTCAACTTTGGTAAGAGTTGAAGGGATTATAAATTCCTACATTTTATCCGTGACGGAATGGCTGTCTAAATGGAGACTGAATATGAACGCGAACAAGTGTTGCTACACGGTATTCTCGAAAGGTAATAAAAACTATGATTATAATTTTACTTTACCCATCAATGGATTCAGCATCCCTTTTAACAAAAACCCTATTTTCCTTGGTATAACATTTGATCGGGAACTCAGGTTTCATGTTCATATTGATAACTTGGTGACAAGGGCGAATAAACGCCTTAATGTTATTAAAATTCTATCTCACAGTTCATGGAAACTGAACAAACAAACCTTGACAGCTATTTATAATGCCTTAATTGGGTCCATTTTTAATTACACTTTCTTCTGTAGGGCAAAGATAGCTGCAACTAATCTTAACCGTCTCCAGGTTATACAAAATAATGCGATTAGACGAATTTATAAAATAAGGATGGACAGTCATACTTCAACGGCCCAACTCATTAAAATTAGCAAAATCCAGCCCTTATCCCTCAGGTTCGACCAACTGGGTTGTCGTTACATCTTTAAAGCTTTAGCTTGTAATTCTCTAATTATTTTGCTAATTAATGAATATTTAAAATCAGTGTCCAAAATAAGAAAAAAGAGGGATAAATCTAGCAACACTCCTCTTTGTTTACTCCTCAAACTGTACGGCTTGGCGTATGCTTTTCATGTCTTCATCACTTTGTGTGGTATTGGACTTGTAGTGACAACATTCAGACCTTATGATGGACTGGGCCTTGACTAGTCACTACAAACTCTTTATTAATCTTTGACTAGATTAAAAATATTTTAATTAAAAAATAAAACAAATAAATTAAATGAAAAAAAAAAAATATTAAAAAATTAATAAAAAAACATGTTTAAAAGATTAATAAGATAAGATAGGATTTTCAATCTAGGACACAAACAGTTCCATATCATTTATTTGTTCTTTTAAACTCTTAAGCTTAATTAATCATAATCTTATTGATAACAAATTGAAAACTAAAATTTGTTCAAAATTTGTTCATTTTTATGAAAACAAAGATGCATTAATTTTGTTACTTGGAAAAAGTTAAGTTACTTCTACATTTAATTAATTATACCTTCTTTTTATTTATTTTTTTTTAAATTTTTTTCATTTTCATCTTACCTTTAAAATATTTTATATACTATTTTAACTCATGTTAGCAAGTCAGGAGGATCTTTATCGAAACTTGTAAATTTTATTAAAACTTTGTTTTTTTAAATTTGATAGAATATTAAATAAATAAATAAACGATTAAAAAAAAAAGCCAATTAGTTATACGTTAGGTAAGAAAAAATTTTAGAAATAGAAATGGCCCGAACCAAGCAAACCGCAAGAAAATCAACTGGAGGCAAAGCCCCACGAAAGCAACTCGCCACCAAGGCTGCTCGCAAATCTGCGCCAGCCACCGGGGGAGTCA
>VFKM01000148.1 GCA_009885545.1 Flavobacteriales bacterium | reverse complement strand
GTTGGTCACCTCATTTTTCATTGACGTATCAAGGGAAATAAAATTTGATCCGTTTTCGACATATCATCATATTAAGTTGCTTATTTATAAGCTTTCAAGGATTTTCACAAGAGAAGAGTGAAATCATTCAACAACGAATAGAATTCATCGCAGAGCAATTAGAAACTGAAGAAATCGATTTAACCAATGTTGTTGAACAGTTGAATTATTATTTTGATCATCCTTTAAACTTAAATGGCGCAGCGGCAGAAGAATTAGAAGAATTAAATTTATTGTCGTCAGTCCAAATCAATGATTTATTGTTGCATATAAAATTGTTCGGAAAATTAATTTCTGTTTATGAGCTTCAAAGTCTTGAATATTGGGATTTACAAACAATTCAATTGATTTTACCTTTTATCCGAGTGGATGATAAATTAGATAACCTTCATGTTTCTTGGAAAGAAGCATTGAATCAAGGGAATTATGAAGCATTCTTGCGTTATCAAACAACTCCAGAAGCAAAAAGTGGTTATGCCAATGTTCCTGATTCAATTCAGCAAAACAGTAACTCTTATTATTATGGGAATTCAGACCATTATTACACTCGTTTGCGCTATAGTTATCGAACCAATATAAGTATCGGGATCACTGGTGATAAGGACGCTGGCGAGCAATTTTTTAAAGGTGCACAAAAAAATGGATTCGATTTTTACTCTGTTCATGCCTTTTTCAAAGGAGGAAAATACATTAGAGCTGTTGCACTTGGTGATTATCAAATTCAAATTGGTCAAGGATTGAATTTATGGTCGGGATATGCTTTTGGTAAAACGGCGGATGTCACAAATATTAAAAAAACTGCTAATCCACTGAAACCTTATACTTCGGTTGATGAAACACGATTTATGCGTGGAGCTGCTATTGATATTGGATACAAGGCTTTTTCTTTGACATCTTTTGCCTCGGTGAAAAAAGTAGATGCGTCCTTATTATCTGATTCTTTATTTGATGATTTGGAATTTGTTACAAGCATTAATTTAACAGGATTACATCGAACGAATTCTGAAATTGCAAAGAAAAATGCATTGACAGAAAAAATCCTTGGATCTAATTTACGCTATAGAAACAGAAACTTTCAATTTGGTGTCGCTGGAATTTTTCAAGGTTATGATAAAGATTATAGCAAGTCAATTCAGCCATACAATCAATTTGATTTTAGAGGTAAAAACATGTTTTCCTTGAGTGCAGATTACAGCTGGGTAATCAAGAATTTTAATTTCTTCGGTGAAACATCTCGCTCTTCCTACAATGGTTCATGGGCAAATTTACACGGTGTTTTATTTTCTTTAGACTCGAGAGCATCATTTAGCATCCTATACCGAAATTACCAAAGAGGATATCAAACATTGTATAATACAGGGTTCTCAGAAGGAAGTAATACCCAAAATGAAAGTGGAATTTATGCTGGATTAAAATTGAAATTATCTTCAGCTTGGACCGTCAACAGTTATGTTGATTTATTCAAATTTCCTTGGATGAAATACCAAGTTGACGCACCATCTACTGGACATGAATTTATGATTCAACCTTCATATAAACCTAATAAGCAATTGGAAATATATGGACGATACCGTGAGCAATTGAGACAAAAAAATAGCCGTGATTCTGATGGAACTGTTACAGCAATTGAAGATGTTGTTCAACGCAATTACCGTTTGAATATTTCTTATGCCGTAAGTGAGTTTTTTACCATCAAAAGTAGAATTGAATACGTTACAATCAATCGAAAAAGCAATATGCCTGAACAGGGATTAATCATCAGTCAGGACATATTGTTTAAACCAAAGAAATTACCTTTTGATCTTGCATTGAGATATGTACTATTTGATACAGATAGTTATGATACGCGAATTTATTCCTACGAAAATAATGCTCTTTATGTATTTGCTGTTCCTTCTTATTATTATCAAGGAAGTAGGGCATACGCAATGATTCGTTATTCCTTCTTACGTCATTGTGATTTATGGGTGCGTTACGGTGTTTCTATTTATAACAACCGTTCTTCAATCGGCTCAGGTGCAGAGGAAATTACAGGTTCGAAAAAAACTGATATTACCGTGCAGTTGAGAGTGCAGTTTTGAAGAGAAAGAGAAAAAAATGAACATTCTTAGTTTATTGAAACCACATAGAAACATAGTTCACATAACGGCTAAATTCTTTGCGCTCTTTGTGTCTTTGTGGTCAAAAAAATGAAATCTATTTTTGTTTGTCCATCTAATTTCAATCAACTATCAACTTTCAATTATAAACTCCTCACTCTTTAAAACTCAATATCCAAATTAAACGTGTTTTTCAAGATATTCATGCTTGGATTTTTTCTAGCCATAGCAGCAAATTTATCCTTGCCTGATAAAAATTTCACTTCGTGTTCAGGGTTGTCATTGAGCTCGAAACTAATGTCAATTGAATAATTTTTTAATTCTTTTCTAAAGTATCCTACTAATTCCAATAAGTGCGGCGTAATCATATCCACTTGCGTTTGATTATCAACATTCATTACAAAATGTGTTTCTTCTTTTTGGATCGGTTCACGCTTTACCATTGCGTTGTAGAAAGTTTCTAAACCTCGTTCTTTCATTTCAAAAGCAAAAGATCTCCAATGTCTTTTAACTTGATCGAACGTGAAAGGATTTCTTGGAAGGTTTTCTTGTAATTGATTAATACCAGACTTTTCATCTTCTTTCTTTTCCATCATCTTTTTAATAGAAAGAGAAGTGGTTTTAATTTCAGCCGATGATATTGTTGTAAGTTTTTTTTCTGGTTCCGCAATTATTGGTACTTGTCGGACAGGTGGAGCAATCGGTTTTGGAACAGACGACACCTTGTCTCTTAAGTTTTGATTTGGAAAAGGAATTAAATCAACGGGATCCGTCAGGCATTTTTTTTTTCTTGCTCTTGTACTAAAGAACACAATTGCATTAAAGCCATTTCAACCAGTAAGCGTTGGTTTTTGGATGATTTATATTCGACATCTGACTTGCTCAAAACTGCCAATGCTCGTAATATTAAATTACCATCAACTTCTTTCGATTGGTCGATATAACGTTGCTCAATTGCTTCACCAACTTCCAATAATGGTGCTGTTCGAATATCTTTGCAAACCAATAAATTTCTGTAATGATCAGCCAAACCAACTATGAAATTGTGACCATCAAAACCTTTCTCGTATATATCGTTTAGAAGCAATAAGGATGACGGAATATCTTCTTTTTGTGCACTTTCAACTATTCTGAAATAATAATCGTAATCCAGAATGTTAAGGTTTTCAATAACACTCTTATAGGTTAAATTACTTCCAGTGAACGTTACAATTTGATCAAAAATTGATAAAGCATCACGCAATGCTCCTTCGGCTTTTTGCGCAATTAAATGTAATGATTCTGCATCTGCTGTTATTGCTTCTTGAGAGGCAATATATGCTAAATGATCAGCAATATCCTTTACTTTGATTCTACTAAAATCAAAAATTTGACAACGAGAAAGTATGGTAGGAATTATTTTGTGTTTTTCAGTCGTGGCAAGAATGAAAATCGCATGTTTTGGTGGCTCTTCAAGTGTTTTTAAAAAACCATTGAAAGCAGCATTTGAAAGCATGTGAACCTCATCAATTATATAGATTTTATATTCTCCCAATTGTGGAGCGATACGAACTTGGTCAATTAGATTTCTAATATCCTCAATTCCATTATTCGAAGCGGCATCTAATTCATAAACATTAAGTGAAGCACCTTCGTTAAATGAAAGGCAAGAATCACATTGGTCGCATGCTTCAATTGATTCAGATCTGTTAAAACAGTTGATAGTTTTTGCTAGAATTCTAGCTGTAGTTGTTTTACCAACACCTCTTGAACCACAAAAAAGAAATGATTGTGCTAAATGACCTGTTTTAATAGCATTTTTTAAAGTAGAAGTAATAGATTTTTGTCCCACAACCGTATCAAAGGTTTGAGGTCTATATTTTCTAGCTGAAACAACAAAATCACTCATAAAAAACAAAGTTAATGTATAGGAATCATTTTTCCACGTAAAATATCACATTGTTAAAAACTAAATATTTTGATGAAAAATAAAGCACAATTCTAATGTTCATTTAAAGATTTTTCTTTATTTTTAGGTAACCTATATTAAATTTACAATATGAAAAGAAAAATGTTAGGATTGGCTGCAGTTGCACTTATTGTCGCATCTTGCGGTGGTCCAGGAAAAGAAGAGTTTGATAAATCAGCTCAAACCATTTGTGATTGCATGAGCAAAAAGATTGCTGAGAGTGATGCTGACACATCAAGTTTTAAAATCGATATGAAAGATTTAGATTTTTCATTATGTGCTTTAGATGTTGTAGGAGAAGTTGATCCGTTTGACGCTCAAATGGGAAAATCTTTGGAAGAAAAGTGTCCAGACATGAAAGCTTTACATGATACATATGTAAAAAATTCAAAATAAATTTAAAAATCCCGCTCCCAGAACTTGTCGAGGGGCGGGATTTAAATTAATCTATTATTTCAATTGATTCGATAGCGTCTCCTTCACGAATATCATCAACAAAATCTACTCCTTCAATCACTTTACCGAAACACGTATGGTTTCCATCTAAATGAGCTGTGTTTTCTCTTGAATGACATACGAAAAATTGAGATCCACCAGTATTTCTTCCTGAATGCGCCATTGAAAGAACACCACGGTCATGGTATTGATTTCCACCTTTCAATTCACAATCAATTTTGTAACCTGGCCCGCCAGTTCCAGCCATTCCTTTTTCACCATCACGTGAGTTAGGGCAACCACCTTGAATCACAAAATTTGGAATTACACGGTGCCATTTCAACCCGTTGTAAAATCCTTGTTTTGCTAATTTAGCAAAGTTAGCCGCCGCAATCGGTGCATCTTCTGTATATAAAGAAACCTTCATTGTTCCTTTATTTGTTTTAATTAGTGCTTCCATTTTTTGATAATTTTTGACAAAGATACATTCTCTCTTTTAATTTGCTTGAAATAAAGAATCCTTCCTTAAATTTGTACATGCAAAAATTCAATTTTCATAGACAATTAACAGAGCTATTTACTGATCAAGAAAATCAATTAGCTTATAGCCAAGAACAATTATTGTCCTTTATCAATTTACCATTTTCGGTAAAGAATTTTGAAAGGCAAATTTTACAAAAGAAAGCATCGTTTTCTCTTGAGAACCGCAGAATACTATTAAATGAAGTGCAGAGTAAATATGAGCAGTATACTCATTCGCCGAAGGTGAAAAGCAATATTCAATTTATTCAAAATGAAAACACTTATACAATAACAACAGGACACCAGCTTTCAATTGCAGCAGGACCAATGTATTTGATTTACAAAATAATACATGTTATACGATTGGCTGAAGAGTTGAAAAAAGAATATCCTGAAAATAATTTTGTTCCTGTTTTTTGGATGGCATCTGAAGACCATGATTTTGAAGAAATTCAGTCTGTAGAGATTTTTTCTAAAAATTTAAAATGGGAATCAGATCAAAAAGGCGCAGTTGGACGATTTGATTTAACAGGTTTGGATTCGGTTAAAGCAGAGATTGCCTCCTTTTTTGAAAATCAAGATGAAAGTGAAGTAGCATCGATTTTAGAAGAATATGATGGCCAAAATTTAAGTGATGCAAATTTCAAATTGATTCATCGCTTGTTTGATGCTTACGGCTTAATCATTATTGACGGCGATAATGCGAAGTTGAAAAGAGCATTTATACCAGTAATTGAAAAAGAATTGACGACTCAATTCTCATTTAAGGCACTTCATAAAACAAACGAGCAAATCATTAAAGAAGGTTTTAAGTTACAAGTCAACGGACGTGAAATCAATCTGTTTTATTTGGCGAATCAATCACGTGAGAGAATTCTGCATGTTGAAGACGGTTTTTTCATAGAAGGTAAAGGAGCTCTTTCGTTAGCAGATTTATTACAAGAGGTAAATGAATTTCCAGAACGATTTTCCCCGAATGTAATTTTAAGGCCCGTTTATCAAGAAACAATTTTACCCAATTTGTGTTACGTCGGTGGAATAGGCGAAATTTCCTATTGGTTACAATTGAAAGGAGTTTTTGACGCTATCAATTTGCCTTATCCAATGATTCAAGTTCGAACTTCTATTTTATGGATTGATTCCGTAATGTCGAAAAAAATAGAGAAAGTGTCTCTTGTCTTAGAGGATCTTTTTAAAGATATTTCAAAAGTTAAGAAACATTATTTACAGGAATTTGCCGGAGATGAGGTAGATTTTTTGGAGCTTGATGAAAGAGTGAAAGAATTGAAATATAGTATTTATGAAAAGGTTGTAAAAGTTGATGTCAATCTAGAACAATACGCACAAGCAGAAATGGTTAAAATGAATAAGCAATTGGATTCAATTAAGGATAAATTAGTTAAAACAGTAAAACAACGCCATGATAATGCTATGAAAACAATTGATCAGATTTATGATAAACTTTTTCCAAATGGTGGAATGCAAGAACGATCGTTGAATTTGTTTTCACTTTGTTCTGACGGAAAAGTGACTCCCAAAATTGCATATCTTCATAGTATAATCGATCCAATGGATCCAGATTTTATTATTATTCGAGAATAAGAAATAATTTCAATCTCATTGCGTTTCTAGTACTACATTTGTTTTATGCGTTTACTCTTCATTTTTCTTTTTATAAATCTAGTATGCTTTTCTCAAGAAGTGAAGGTTGTTGGACGTTGTATTGATAAAAGAAGCAATGGTTTAGATCAGGTGAAGGGTTACTTAAATCAAGATTCATTAAATCCTTTTTACACCAACAATAAAGGAGTTTTTGAGATCTATTCAAAACCTTTGGACACGTTAAAACTTACTTTTATAATTGCTGAATTTTCGGAAACAATTGCTTATATAGTTACAGAAAAACAAATTCAATATCTTCAAGATGTCAAATTCCCATTCATTCTTGAGAATGCAGTAATTATTCGTGCTGAAAGAATTGATCCCTTTGAAATTCAAAAATTACCTTTGGTCGACGTTCAAGCAATACCTATGGGTGGAGTTGAAAGGTATTTAGTTTATACCACAGCCGCAACTTCTAGTAATGAGCTGACATCCAATTATAACGTTAGGGGAGGGAATTATGATGAAAATTTAGTGTATGTAAATGGATTCCTAGTTTATCGGCCTTTTTTAACACGAAGTGGACAACAAGAAGGTATGAGTTTTATAAATTCTGCACTCGTTCAAAACATCCGTTTTTCTGGCGGAGGATTCAATGCGCAATATGGGGATAAGTTAAGTTCTGTTTTAGATATTGATTACAAAACACCCACAAAATTAAGAGCTTCTACAATGGTGTCATTATTAGGGGTGGAATCACACGTTGAACACAATCCTACGACACGATTTAATTATTTAATTGGCGCAAGATATCGCTCAAATGGTTATCTATTGAATTCGCTGCCTACCAAAGGTGCGTACAATCCTGTTTTTTGGGATGCACAATTTTTGACGAATTACGCATTAACTGAAAAGATTACTTGGTCAGTATTAGGACATTTTTCAAGTAATAATTACCGTTTCACACCCCAAACTTCTGAAACCGATTTCGGAACAGCAAATGAAGCATATTCGTTTAAAATCTACTTCGACGGTCAAGAACAAACGAAGTTTCAAACTATGATGGGTGGAACATCAATCAAAATTAAAGCAAACAAAAAAACAAATTTAGATTTTTATGCAACTGTTTTTAATACAGTTGAGCGTGAATATTTTGACATTCAAGGACAATATTACATCAATGAATTGGAAACAGATCCGTCTAAGGAAACGTTTGGAGATTCAATTGCTGTTCTTGGAATTGGAACTTTTTTGAATCACGCCAGAAATAAATTAAATGCTACGATTTTTAATGTTTATCACAATGGTGAGTTTACCATCAAAAGTAAATTTGTAAATGATGAACGAACAAAATTTCGGAGTAAAGTCGTTAACTGGGGAGTAAGTTTTCAGTATGATCAGTTCAATGATATTTTGAGTGAATGGCGAATGATAGATTCTGCAGGATATAGTTTACCTCAAAGCAATGACAATGAAGTTGAATTGTTTGAAACGATAAAAAGTAAATTGAATTTACAATCAAACCGTATTACAGGCTTTTTACAATTAAATTCTATTTGGTCGAAAACAAAAAGAGATTTAGTTATAACACTTGAAGATAAAATTAAAATCAACAAAAAGAAAGAAACACGTATTGTAAGTGATACCATTTTAGAGTCAAATTCTCGATTGGCCTTTAACATAGGTACTCGTGCAGGATACACGGATGTAAATAATGAATTGTTTATTACACCACGTGCTTCTGTGATTTATTACCCGAGAGTTTATATGTTGAATAGAGGCAAAATCACACGCCGTGATATGACTGTCAGACTTGCATCTGGCATGTACTACCAGCCACCATTTTATCGAGAATTTAGAACGTTCGACGGACAGTTAAATTTGAATGTAAAGTCGCAAAAGTCATTTCATTTAGTGGCTGGATCTGATGTCTATTTCAATTTGTGGAATAGGGAAGTGCCGTTTAAATTTACAGCTGAAGCCTATTACAAATATTTGTGGGATGTAAATCCATATGAAGTTGAAAATGTACGAACGCGTTATTATGCAGAAAATAATGCAATCGCATACGCTTATGGGCTAGACTTAAATATACATGGTGAATTTGTTGAAGGGATAGAGTCCTTTTTCAAAGTTGGTTTTCTTTCTACCAAAGAAGATATTTTGAATGATTCTTACGAAGAATTTTATAACGCTGCTGGAGAAAGAATAATCTTTGGCTATAGTGAAGATCAAGAAGTTGTTGATAGTGCAACAATTTATCCGGGTTATGTTCCTAGACCGACAGAACAAATGATCAATTTTGGAGCTTTGGTTCAAGATAGAATGCCAGGTTTTGAGAGTTTCAGTGTACAAATGGGAATGCAATATGGTTCTTCTTTGCCTTATGGACCGCCAGATAAAAATCGCTATAAAGATACCTTACGAATGAAGTCTTATTTCAGGGTAGATATAGGATTGTCCTACGATTTTCTTTACAAGAAAAAAAATAAAAAATCATTTTGGAATAAAAATTTCACAACAGCTATGCTATCTTTTGAAGTATTTAATTTGCTAGGAATCAACAATGTTTTATCCAAGCAATGGATTCAGGATGTTGAGGGTAAATATTATGCAATTCCAAATTATTTAACACAACGAAGATTTAATTTGAAGATGATTCTGCGGTTTTGATTTGTTACCTTTCGATTGAAAGTTATTATAGCAGTATGAAATCTTCACTCTCCATTTTGATATTGATTCTTTTGATTAAAGGGTCTGTCACAGCTCAAGTAAATGTTAAGGTCAATATTCGTTTCAAAGACACAATTGTCGTCGCGAAATATGCACCTGAAAATAATGGTTTTTCAAATGTGAAAATCACAATGGATCCCGGAGAATATGAAATAAATAATCTAGATGTTATTCAAAAATTAAGTGATCAAACAATTGTTGGTATTGATTTGGTTTATTCCGATTATCCGGTAGGCGAGGATTTTACAGAATTAAATCGAATGCGAATTTTAGAGTTACACATGAATTTGCCCAAAGCATTTAATAGTACAATTATTAAATGGCAATTGGTTAAACAAACAGGAGTTGAACAAACAGGTAATATCCATAATTATTTCCATGGTTTTGTTGTCTATTATAGACCAATGCCTACATATCAATCAGAAAACACGAGTATTACGGATATTATCGATGGAAAAAAGGCTCCAGAAGATTCTACAATATTAAAAGTTGTAAGTCGCAATAGTACATGGAAAGATATGCTCGTGGTCTGCGATGTTACGGGAAGTATGGCTCCATACACCTCACAAATATTGTTATGGATAAAAAGTAATCAAACAATAAAAACATTCAAACAAATCGTGTTTTTTAATGACAATGATTATCATAGTACAAATCAAACTGTTGTTAATGACCAAACGGGAATGTGGAGTATTGAATCAGGGAATTCTAAAAAGGTTATAGAGATGGCTTTAGAAGCAATGGAAAAAGGCGACCATATTGAAAATAACTTGGAAGCAATTTGCTACGCAATTAAAAAATATCCTGAAAATAAACAGAATGTTGTGCTTATTGCAGATAATTGGGAGAACCCTTGTGATATGGAACTTTTGAGTTATCTAAAAAGTCAGAAAATTCCAATTAAAATCATTGTTTGTGGTGTAACAGATAGAATGAATACCTTGTATTTGGATATCGCATATGCAACTGGAGGTTCTTTACACACAATGGAAGAAGATTTAATAGACGTAGCAAAAATTGGTGAAGGAAAAACAATAAAGTTGAATGGCTTGAAATTTAAAATGACAGGAGGAAAGTTTGTTCAACTTTGATAGAAATAGAGCGATAGTAGAACTTTTACACTGTCGCTCGCTTTTCTCTCATCAACTATAAACTCATTGCGTCAAAATCCTCACTTCATCTTCTCTTTCTTTCTCAATTCTAAAGCGTACAATTCATCTCTTAATCTTGCTGCTTCAATAAAGTCTAAATCTTTAGCTGCTTTTTCCATTTCTTTACGAGTGAAAATTGCTGCTTTTTCTAATTGTTCAATTGACATAAATGCTACAACAGGATCCGCGGCTAAAGGAATTGCTTCTGGATATTCGTAATTAACTTGACGTTTATTTGGATTACCATCAGCGACTGAGGTTGAATCCATGATTTTTTCCTTGGATTTATTTAAAGCAGTTGGAACAAGGCCATTGTCTTCATTGTACTTTATCTGTAGCGTTCTTCTCCGAGCAGTTTCATCAATTGTTCTTTGCATAGATTTGGTCATTTTATCAGCATACATGATAACCATTCCATTCACATTACGTGCTGCCCTTCCTGTTGTTTGAACGAGTGAACGCTCATTACGCAGAAAACCTTCTTTATCTGCATCTAAAATTGCCACTAACGAAACTTCTGGTAAGTCAAGTCCTTCGCGTAATAAATTCACACCAATTAATACATGAAAAGTTCCTAAACGCAATTGTCGTAGTATCTCAACTCTTTCAATTGTGTCAACTTCACTATGAATATATCGGCATAAGATTCCTAATTTATCTAAATATTTTTGAAGTTCTTCAGCCATTCTTTTGGTAAGTGTTGTAACCAAGGTTCTTTCATCTCGATCTATTCGAATGTGAATTTCTTCAATCAAATTGTCAATTTGGTTTAAACTTGGTCGAACATCAATTATAGGGTCTAACAGACCAGTTGGACGTATTACTTGTTCCACAACAATTCCTTCGGATTTCTCCATTTCATAATCAGCAGGAGTTGCAGAAACGTAAATTATTTGTTCAACCATTGATTCAAATTCATCAAATTTTAGAGGACGATTATCAACAGCTGCTTGTAATCGGAAACCATAATCTACCAAATTGATTTTGCGTGCTCTATCTCCTCCATACATAGCTCTTACTTGAGGAATGGTAACATGACTCTCATCTATAACCATCAAAAAATCATCAGGAAAATAGTCCAATAGACAGAACGGTCTTTCTCCAGGTTGACGTTGATCAAAATACCGTGAATAGTTTTCAATTCCAGAACAATAACCCAATTCGCGGATCATTTCTAAGTCATAATTGACTCTTTCTTCCAAACGTTTTGCTTCTTCAATTTTACCTTCTTTTCTGAAGTTTTCAACTTGAATTAACATGTCTTCACCAATCATATCAACTGCCTTTCGAGTTGTTTCTGGACTTGAGACAAAGATATTCGCTGGATAAATATTGATATCTTGAAAGGACTCTATTTTAGTATTTGAAATTGGATCTATTGAAGAAATAGCTTCAATATCATCACCCCAAAATTCTATTCTAATCGCATAATCGGCATATGCCAAATGAATGTCAACAGTGTCACCTTTCACACGAAACATTCCTCGCTTGAATTCTGCGTTGGCCCGAGAATATAAATTTTCGACTAATTTGAAAAGGAATTTGTTTCGAGACACTTTTTCACCAACTTTTAAGCTAATAATACTGTTTGCAAATTCATTTGGATTTCCAATACCATAAATACAAGAAACAGAAGCAATCACAATCACATCTCTTCTTCCAGATAATAAAGCTGAAGAAGCTGAAAGTCTCAGTTTTTCAATTTCATCATTAATTTGAAGATCTTTTTCAATATATGTTCCTGTAACCGGCATGTACGCCTCTGGTTGATAATAATCATAGTAAGAAACAAAATATTCAACAGAATTTTCGGGAAAAAACTGTTTGAATTCACCATATAATTGAGCAGCTAACGTTTTATTATGAGATAATATTAAGGTTGGTCGATTGATTTGTTCAACGACATTAGCAATTGTGAATGTTTTCCCACTACCAGTTACACCGAGAAGTGTTTGATAAGGTAGTTCGGCTTTTAAACCTTCTACTAATTGTCGAATTGCTTCTGGCTGATCACCGGTAGGTTGAAAGTCTGAAACAAGTTGAAAATCCATGGGTTTGTCTTTCTAACAAAACTACTGAATTTAAAGAATAATTGGTCGATTTAAAACTCAAAAAAACTATCTTTACAATCTTAAAAATAGCTGAATAAAGATGATAGAACAATGGAATGATTTAGTCACAATGCTTGCGACAAAGCCATTGAATGCTGTTTTTTTAATTTTGAGCATACTATTATTGGAGGTAATCCTCTCATTTGACAACGCTGCTGTCTTAGCCACAATGGTTAAAGATTTACCCAAAGAACAACAATCCAAAGCATTGCGTTATGGAATAATTGGAGCGTATTTATTTAGAGGTATAGCATTGGTTTTAGTAGAATCTATCTTAGAAATATGGTGGTTAAAACCACTTGGAGGGTTGTATTTAATTTGGATGTGTTTCAGTTTCTTTAGTAAAAGTGCGGCAGTTGAAGCAAAAGAAACCGTTTCAGACACTAAAAAAAGTATAATTTATCGTTCTACAGTTGGTCTTATTGGCGTTTTTTGGTCGACTGTTTTGGCAGTAGAATTTATGGACATTGTATTTTCAATTGACAATATTTTTGCGGTTGTTTCAATGTCTAAAAACTACTTTGTTATTTGTATAGGAGTTTTTATTGGAATTCTAGCGATGAGGTATGTTGCCAAATCATTTGTAGTTTTAATGGAAAAATACGCTTTTCTTGAGAAATCAGCCTTTATTGTTATTGGTATTTTAGGATTGAAATTATGCTTCTCAATGTTGGTTCACTTCAATCCGAATTACAAATGGATTGAATCAGAAGAGTTTGATTTGTTCATTTCTGTACTGACTTTAATGATTTTTATTCTACCGATTGTATCAGTTAAATTTTTCAAAAAGAATTAAGCTATTCTCCTGTTTGTTCTTTTAATTTAGCTTGTTCACGTAAACGGAAATCAATGATATCAGAATAAATTTTTGCTTCGTCTTTCCCATCTTCTATGTAAGCTCTTTGAACCCACATTTGTGCGTCGGTTAAATTCCCAAGAACTTCGCAAGCCAGTGCAGCATTAAACGCAGCTTTTGCCTTAATTTTTGATTTGTAGTTCATTTCATATACTTCAGTCCACGTTTTTAAAGCACCTTCCCAGTCTTTCGCTATTGCTTGTCTTTGTCCACGTTCCATATCTCCCTTTTTACCTTTGTACATATCACGATTTTCCCAGTAAAACAAAGGAATTATGTTCATCGCAAATTCTTGTCCCGTTTCATAGCTTACATCATATAAAGCGTCATTTTTCTTTATCAATTTCGCTACTGCTTCAATAGGATTCGTTGAACTTTGCGACCAAGTTTTTTTGTAATCAAAGTTATCTTCGTACAAAATTGATTTCGTTTTTGGATAATAAACACGGTATCCACAAAACGATTTTGCTGTTCCTGTAACTTTTACTTCAGCTTGATTACCATTTATAACATTTCCAATTGCATTTGCTGCTGTTGCTCCTGGATTTAACACACTAAAATCTGTGTCGAAATATTCCAAAACGATTAAAGCATCGACCTCGTATTCAGTGCATAATTTTTCTACAACGTCCCAGTCCATCGGCTTGCCAAAAGTTAAACTTTTTGGGTCTGAGGCAAACATTACATTGTCACACCTTTTAACTTTAAAGCGGTTACTCGTGTTTAATAGATCTACTAAACCTCTTAAGCAATTTTCAGAAAGTTCTTTGTCTTGAGCTGGTTTTTCTAATGTAATAGTGCTTTCTATTGATGGATTACCAAAAGGTAGCGACCTATTCAAGACAGCAATGGACTGAATATCTTGTGAAATTGTAATTAATGCAGGTCGCTTTACTTCAACTCGCATGTTAAGTGTACCGGCACAAGAATTTATTAGTAATAATAATGTGAAAATTGATGATGATGAAAGTAATAGTTTCATAGGATAGTTTTAATGTCAAAAGAGGTTTACAGAAATCATACCGAAATTAATTATTATTTTGGGAATCCTATTATTCGTGATTAGAATTTTGGTTCCTTATCTTTACGCAAAAAATATACAATGAAATTTTATAATAATATTCTTGAAACAATTGGAAACACGCCTCTTGTAAAGTTAAACGTAGTAACGAAAGATATTAAAGCAACAGTTTTAGCAAAAGTAGAGACTACAAATCCTGGAAATTCAGTAAAGGATAGAATGGCGATCAAAATGATTGAAGATGCTGAGAAAGCAGGTTTGTTAAAGCCTGGAGGAACGATTATTGAAGGGACTTCTGGGAATACCGGAATGGGTTTAGCTTTAGGATGCATTATCAAAGGATATAAATTGATTTGTGTATTGAATGACAAACAATCCAAAGAAAAAATGGATATTTTAAGAGCAGTAGGAGCAGAGGTAGTAGTTTGTCCAACCGCTGTTGAGCCAACTGATCCTCGTTCATATTATTCAGTTTCAAGAAGATTGGCAGAAGAAACACCTAATTCGTGGTATGCTAATCAATATGACAATTTATCGAATAGAACCGCTCATTATGAGTCTACTGGGCCTGAAATTTGGGAGCAAACTGGTGGTAAAATCACCCATTTCGTTGTTGGTGTTGGAACTGGAGGAACAATCTCTGGAGTCGGGAAATATTTAAAAGAAAAAAATCCGAACATTAAAATTTGGGGAATAGATACATATGGTTCGGTTTTTAAGAAATACAAGGAAACTGGAATCTTTGATGAAAATGAGATTTATCCTTATATCACAGAAGGAATTGGTGAAGATATCTTACCTGAAAATGTTGATTTTGATGTGATTGATTTATTTGAAAAAGTAACCGATAAAGATGCTGCTGTTTACACACGCAAAATTGCACGTGAAGAAGGGATTTTTGTTGGTAATTCTGCTGGATCTGCTATCAAAGGATTACTTCAATTAAAAGACCAACTAACGGCCGATGATGTTGTAGTTGTTTTATTCCATGACCATGGAAGTAGGTATGTTGGAAAAATGTTCAACGATGATTGGATGCGTGAACGAGGGTTTTTAGATGAAGAATTTAAAACAGCAGGTGAATTAGTCGCACAACACAGAAATACACCATTAGTAACACTATATGCTGAAGAATTGGTTTCACATGCCATTGCTGCAATGCGTAAATTTTCAATTTCTCAAATTCCTGTTATGAAGGATGGAAAATTTGTTGGGTCAATAGATGATAGTGACGTTTACCAATTGTTAGTCGAAAATCCAGAATTAAGAAATGCACCTATTTCAACAATCATGAATGCTGCTTTTCCAATTGTGAAAGCTGCAACTCATTTAGACGAATTGTGTAAATTGATAAATAAAAATACACCAGCTGTATTGGTAGAAATGCCAGAAGGTGGACATCATATTGTAACACGTTACGATATCATCTCGGCAATGTCTTAATGGCAAAATATTTTACAGATCAAATGAATAATACAATCCGACTGGAAGAATTTCCAAGTCGGATTGTTTCTTTAGTTCCATCTCAAACTGAACTTTTATGTGATTTAGGGTTGGATGAAAAGGTTGTTGGAATAACCAAGTTTTGTATTCATCCTGAAAGATGGTTTAATAATAAGACGAGAGTAGGTGGGACAAAACAACTTAATATCGATGCCATTCGTTCTTTGAAACCTGATTTAATAATTGGAAACAAAGAGGAAAACACAAAAGAAGACATTGAATTATTAAAAGAGATAGCGCCTGTTTGGATGAGTGATATTTCAACCTTGGATGAATCGTATGAAATGATCGAACAACTTGGAGATATAACTAATTCAATAATCGTTGCAAACCAAATTGTGGCAGACATTAAACGAGAATTCTCAAAAATAATTCTTCCAATTTCAATTAAAAGCGTACTCTATTTCATTTGGAAAAAACCATATTACGTAGCGGGTAAAGCTACTTTCATAGATGCAATAATACAAGAAATAGGATTTGATAATTTTTGTGTTGAAAATCGTTATCCCGAATTGGAAGATGATGTTGTCAATCAACCAGATTTAATTTTCTTAAGCTCTGAACCCTATCCGTTTAAAGAAGAGGATGTACTTGAAATGAAAAAGAAATATCCGACTTCTAAAGTTTTGATTGTAGATGGTGAAATGTTTTCTTGGTATGGTTCGCGATTGAAATATGCTCCGAAATATTTGAATGAACTAATCCAACAATTGGCCAACGAGTAGGAATTTTATCAATTCATTCATTGGATAATGATCTTTTTTGAATTTTAATTCGCCTTTCAAATCAATAGTAATGGCATCGGTTTTGACAAGAATTAAGTCCAATGACTCTGTATGTTTTGCCAAGTTTTTACTTGCACCATAAATAGGAATCATTTCTAGAAATGCTGTCATCATCCCGCCTCCTTTGATTGACGTTAACGCTTTTAAATCTCCTTGTATTTTGACTGTTTCATTTGCATCAACGGCTTTGAAAATCGGGTTTTCATTAATTCCAATGTAAATTGAATTTGATGTTAATTGTTTGAAATATAATTTTTCGTCTTGAAAACTAATAGAGGCATCCTGCAAGGAATAGTCTAAATATGCCATTAACTCTGATGATGATAGAAATTCTTGAATTGAGAAATTTTCTTCAAATTCAAGGAATAATTCGATTTGGGGAATCACAAAGAAACCCGATGAGTGATTAATTATTTTTGTTTCTATTAAATTGAATGAAATACTACTTATTAAAGGGGTTTTAATCGAAAATTGATTTAGCCATCCATTAAGAGAATCCACAAGAATTGTTGGAATAATAGTACTCGAAAAATGGAATCCTTTGGGTTTAACAATTTTATTTAAGGGTTTAATTTTAGAACTACTTGAATTTGCACTTAGTTTACCGGACAACATCAAACTGTTTTCGTGTAATTCAAATAGAATATTGGATTTTTCAAAATAAGCTGATTGATCAAAGTTGCTTTTTTGAGAAAAAGTCTCAATAAATTTTCCTGAACTATGATTGGTGATGAAATGTTTAATTGAATTATCAGTGCTAGTTTTTACGATATTGTTTGCAATCTTTTTTAATTCTGAAATAGAAATTTGATTTTTAAAGCTTAAATAATTAAAAATCACACCTACATCTTTTGAACAAGCATAAACATTTTTAGAGTTTTTCAAGTTTTTAGAAAAAAGATGCTCGTTATTAATATTTACAAGAATTCCTTGAATGGAATTCCTTTTATAAGGGATTTCAAAAATTACTATATCAGATAAATAGTCAATACCATAATTCTTGAATTGACCTTTATTAGTGGATTTTTTAGAAATTAATTCTTGTAATAAGGAAATTACAACTTCGTCTTTTGATTCCAAGAAAATGGAAAAAATAGTTTTTTCTACAAGTTCTCTCCCATCTATACGTATGGCAAAACTTGCGTTATTCGGCACGTGAAGGAGATTATTGTTGGAGTTTTTAGCTAAAATTGCTTGATTGAAAAATAGAAAAAGCCACGTGAAAATAAGTAGAATAGTAATTGATAAAAATTGAAAAAAGCTCTTTCTAAAATACATGGTGTAAAAGTAAAGGTATTTGTTTAATACTTAACTTTGCGTATGAAATATTTAGTGCGTCTTCTTTTGAAATTATCCGGTTGGAAAATTGATCAACGATCTCCAGAAGGAGTTGAAAAATGTGTAATTGTTGTAGGTCCTCATACATCTAACTGGGATTTTGTTATTGGTAGAATGGCATTTGTAATGTACGGAATCAAACCAAAAATATTAATAAAGAATGATTTGTTTTTTCCTCCATTAGGATGGTTTTTAAAGGCAATCGGAGGAATTCCTGTGGACAGAAAGAAAAACAACAATATTACTGATATGGCTGTTAAACTTTTTAATGAACATGAAAAATTATTTATGGTTTTCACCCCTGAAGGAACAAGGAGCTACAATCCGAATTGGAAAAAGGGATTTTATTACATTGCTGTAAAAGCAAAAGTGCCAATCTATATTTGTTATATGGACTATGAAAAGAAAATTGGAGGTTTTCATAGTATTTATTATCCAACAGGCGACGTTGATGCCGATATTGTTTATATCAAAGGGATTATGGGACAATTCAAAGGGAAGTACCCAGAGAATGGTGTTCATTGATTTTGTTTAATCTCTCCGGTTTTTATATCAAACCCATAAGGACAGTGTTTACATCCACTTTTGCAACAATGACCTCTTTTAAGATGATATTTTTCAGTGAAAACAATATAACCTTCAGGACTTAAGTAATAATCATCCTCTGCTAATTGATTTTTTTTTGAAAAACCTGACATATCATTTTCCATAGAACAAAAATACCATTTCAAAACATAACTTCCATCAAACATCATTTGTTAAAAAAATCGCACACTAGTCAATGTTCAATATAGAAAAATCCATCATACAAAAAGTTGAGATAGAATCTTTGAATGAACGTTCAATCAAATTATATATTAAAAGAGACGATCTTATTGATGAAAATGTTTCTGGCAATAAATGGAGAAAATTGAAATACAATGTTGACTATGCTATTCAAATGAAAAATGAAGGGATATTAACATTTGGTGGAGCATTTTCAAATCATTTGTTGGCAACAGCTGCTGCGTGTCAGAAAATTGGAATAAAATCTATTGGTATAGTAAGGGGAGAAGAATTAAATAGTTCATCCAATGATACCTTGAAGAACTGTGAAACAATGGGGATGCAATTGGTTTTTATTTCCAGAGATAAATATTCTTTAAGAAATGAAAAATTTTTTCAAGAGGAAGTGTCATATGAATATTCTAATTATCATATTATTCCAGAAGGTGGAAGTAATTATTACGGTTTGATTGGCTGTCAACAGATTCTTTTAGAAACGACAAATGATTTTGATTATGTCTTTGTTGCTCAGGGAACGACAACCACAAGTGCAGGTATCTTACTTTCATTACCAGAAAAGTCAATGTTAAATGTTGTCCCTGTTTTAAAAGGATTTGATTCCATTGGTGAAATGAAAAACTTATATAATCATTCTGGGTTTGAGGATTCTTTTTCAAATGAAATATTGAATAGAGTAGAGGTATTGTCAGATTATCATTTTGGTGGATACGGAAAGTACACAAATGAACTTCTTGTCTTTATGGAAGAGTTTTATTCCAAAACGAATGTTCCACTTGATCCAGTCTATACTGGTAAAACCTTATTCGCTTTATTTGATTGGATAGAAAAAATGAATGTTCAAGATTGTTCTATTTTGTTCGTTCATACAGGTGGAATCCAAGGAGGGAAAATGATAGCAAAAAAAGAGGGTAGAACATTTAGTTAATGAACTACCCTCAGTATTTTCAGGTGAATTTACAATCCTCCGCCTCCGCCTTTCCAACGGAATAATTTTCTATCACCAATTTTTGCATTTGGATCTGAAACAATCGAATATTTTAAGAAAAGTTCAATTGCTCCTGAAGACCTAGTAGCAGAACTTAATTTCGATAAATTTAAATCATAACCCAAACCGAATTTAAATCCTTTAGTTTTGAATGAAGCTGTAATTATCAGTGCATCCCTCCACCTCATGAAAAATCCGTAAGAAATAAATGAGCGTTGCACGTAATCCGTACGCTGAGAACTTTCAAAAAGTTCATGATCGAAAGATGAACCTATCAATATATTATTATTTGGGCCCATCAAGGAAACTAAAACTTGCGGTGAAAAACCAAAACGTCTATATGAATCAAATTTTGTTGCACTTAAATGAAAGTTAAATTGTTTAAACATCTCATCCTGTTTTTGATTTATATGATTCATTGATATCCCAGCAGTAATGTGTGAGGTAGCATCAAAAGCAACTTTGTATTGCACACCAGCGCCAATATCAAAACCCGCATTTTTTTGATTATACGTTTCTGGGTTAACGATAGTTTGATCGAACTTAAAGCCATTCCATTGGTTGTTCCATGTTTGGTTTCCTCCGATTAATGTTTGAGAAATATATCCTGGAGAAATACCAAGAGAGAAAGAATTTTTTCTGTCTATTTCTATGTTATATCCAATAGGCACAGAAAAACTGTTGGTCATGAATTTAGAATCTCCTGTTTGATCATTATAAAAATTTATTCCGATTCCTAAGTGGCTATCTGAAATTTTACTCGTTATAATTTTTGTATCAAATGAGAATGTATTCGTTCTAAAAGCCTTTCCCGTAATAGGAAGCCATTGTATTCTGAAATTAGTTAAGAAACGAAGATTCTCGTCCATAATTCCAACTGCTGCTGGATTAATTTGTGATGTGTTTTCATTCCACATACTTAAATGTTTGTCCTGTTGAGTAAAAGCATTTAACGAGCAAATGGCAGTCAATAAAAGCGTATATGTAATTTTATTTCTCATAATTCTTATCTTACTAATGTTACATTACCACTTGTTGAACCAGATGTTCCATCAACAAGCTCATAATCAAGTGTGTAAACAAAAACTCCAGCGTTTTCTTCCTTATCTTTAAAACGTCCATCCCATCCGATTGATGGATCAGTAGATTCAAAAACTATTTGACCATATCTATTGAATACTCTGAAAGTCATAGTTGATATCAAAACGTCATTAAAACTTCGAACATAAAGAATAGCATTGTCTGGATTTCCATCAGGTGAGAACATATTTGGAACACCAACCGTGAATCCACCTACTGGAGAGCTAATTGTGATTTTTAGCGTATCTGTTGATGTACAAGTCTCATCTGTCGTTATAGTTGCTGTGTAAATTGTTGTTAAAACAGCAGTTATATTTGCTCCCGAGCAATCAGGTGGATCGCAAACCAAATTTGATAATTGACTGGATGGATTTGCAGTCCACGTAATAACTCCTGGTGAAGAAGCAGCAGTAACTTGTATAAGCGTTCCAGGTTCAACTGCAACTGAATTACTACCGGTAGCAACTATCGTTGGAGGTACTAGAACAGTAATGTTTTGTGAATATGTATTATTCCCAAAGGAATTTGTTACTAAAAGCGAAGTTGTATAAGTACCCGAGGTGCTATAGCAAATTGAGGTTGGTGTATATGCTGTAGACGTTGCAGGTGATCCACCACTAAATGTCCATAAATAAGTAGTTGGACCTGAGGTTGTTGAGTTATTATCGTAAGTAATACAGTCGTTTTCGCAGATAGCGTTATCCGAAATTGCAAAAGCAGCTGTAGGAGAACTACAAGCAACGACAGTAATCAGTATTGTGGTATCATCTATACCAAAATCATCTTCTACTTGAAGCCAGACATTAAACGAACCTACAAAAGGAAATGTGACACTATGAGGGCCGGTGGTATTTGCTGTCCCAGGTAATCCACTACCAAATGACCAAGTCCAAGTGTTAAGGTTTGTTCCCGTGCTTGCACTATTAAAAATTATGGATTGACCCGCACATACTGTTGTTGTCGAAGGAGAAATTATTGCAATAGGTTGGGCAAAAACAAAATTGGACGTAAAAACAATAAAGAGTGACGTAAATATTAACCTCATATAAGTAGTTTTTATTGTATTGAATCTTCAATGTAAAAAATTCTTTTCAATAAGCAATACGCAAGAAACAGAAAAAGGTTAGTGAATTAACTCAATTATTTGTTTTGCCTCCTTTACATCATGCACTCTTATGATGGATGCACCTTTGAGAATAGCTTTTGTATTTAGTATGGAAGTACCATTTAAAGAATCGTCAATTGAAATATTTAATTTGTTATAAATCATTGATTTTCTTGACAAACCGACTAAAATTGGGCGTTCTAAAATGTGAAAAAGTTCTAAATTATGAAGTATGGAATGATTTTGTTCTAATGTCTTACTGAAACCAAATCCAGGATCAATTATTACATCTACAATCCCCCTATTTTTTAATTGCAACAACTTATCAGAAAAATAATAAATCATTTCTCTAAAGAGATTTTCATGTTGAATTGTATGATGCATTTGATTGAGATCAGAATTAACATGCATTAAAATATAAGGCGTTTTTGTTTCTGAAATAACATCGAGTAAGTCAAGATCATATTGAAATCCACTGATATCGTTAATAATATCAACACCTAGTTCAATTCCATGTTTTGCAATTTTTCCTCTGAACGTATCAAGGGTTAAAGGAATAGCTGGAAATTCTTTTTTTATCAATGATATTGGGTTCGAAATTCTATTTAATTCTTCTTCTTCAGAAACAAATTCCGCCCCAGGTTTTGTTGAGTATCCACCTAAATCTATTAGATCAGCCCCGTCTTCAATCATTTGATTTACAGTCTGTAGAAGTGCTTTCTCACTTGTTTTTCTACTGCTCGAATAAAATGAATCAGGGGTGACGTTAACAATCCCCATTATTTTAGGGAAACTTAAGTCAATTAATTTATCCTTAACCCTTAGGTAATTGTTTTTTGGAAAATGTGTATCTTCAACCTTTGAAAAGCCCATTGATATAAATAATGAATCAAACGAATTTAGAATATACAAATGTAATCAATGTTTGTAGAGATATTTTCTCAAAAAAAACAAAAGATTACGGAACTGCTTGGAGAATATTGAGACCAAGCTCTTTGACAGATCAAATTTTTATAAAAGCTCAACGAATACGTACGATCCAGGAGACTGGACAGAATAAAGTTGGCGAAGATATTGAGGGAGAATTTGTTGCAATAATTAATTATTGTGTCATGGCAATAATTCAAATTAAGGAGGAAGAATTAAAAGATCTAGAACTTTCCGAAGAATTAGCGAATACATTATATTCAAAATACGTCAAAGAAGCTCAAGAATTAATGGCAAAGAAAAACCATGATTATGGCGAAGCATGGAGAGATATGAGGGTAAGCTCATTGACTGATTTGATATTAATGAAAATTTTAAGAGTAAAACAAATTGAAGACAATAAAGGAACTACTTTGATTAGCGAAGGAATTGATGCGAATTTTTTCGATATGCTCAATTACGCTGTATTTGCATTGATTCATATGAATAATAAAAATTAAAGTAATTATGAAACAAAAAGCAACAGTTCAAGGAAGGTCAATGGTATTTAATGTCCTGTTTGTGATATTTAATTTATGTGGTCTCTCATTGGTTGTAATAGGATCTCATGCTGCGTTTCAGGATTATTTTCTTTTATTTAATTTTTTGGGATACATTATCCTAGCTTTAAGTGCTGCAGGTATTTTTGTTTTTCAAGGTCGTTTAATGATTGCCAATGTTGCACGAGCAATTGTTGGAAGTTTATTTATTGTTTCAGGTTTAGTTAAAGCAAATGACCCAATTGGTTTTGCCTATAAATTGGAAGAATATTTTGAAGACGGGGCATTAGCTTATCGCATCAAGGAATTATTTGGTATGTCTGGTTTTTCCTTAGAATTTTTAGTCGATTCGGCATTAACCTTATCCATCTTTATTTGTATCATAGAGATTATTCTGGGGGTTTTAGTTATCATCGGTGGAAAAATAAAACTAGTTTCCTATTTGTTAGCGTTGATGATGTTGTTCTTTACGTTTTTAACTTCGCATACGGCGAGTTGTAATTCAAAGGATTCTTTTCTAGATAGAGATACGTATCAAACTGAAAGCTCAATTGCACAAATCAAACTCAAAGACTCTAAGTTAAATAAGAGAATTAAAATTGTTTCAAAAACGGCAAATGAAATTGTAGTTGAAGAATGGAAACATCCGCAATGCGTTTCTGATTGTGGCTGTTTTGGCGATGCACTGAAAGGTTCAATTGGGCGTTCTTTAACTCCTTCTGAATCACTTTGGAAGGATATCGTTCTTCTGTATTTAGTATTTTGGATTTTTATAAGTCAACGAATAATCATTCCAAATACGAAAAAACAAAACATTAAATTTATCATTGTCACTCTATTATTTGTATCTGGTCTTTCAGTAGTTTTTGGTTGGTATTTCCCAATTGTTTTTGCGCTCATTTCCATAATTGGTTCTCTCTGGGTCCGTAATCGAGGAGGATATTTTTTAGGCAATCATTTTGGAAGTTCCTTGTTCTTAATTGTTTTGAGCTCAATCTTTATTGGATATGTATTACTGTATGCACCCCTAAAAGATTTTAGTCCTTTCGCAGAAGGGAAAAATTTATTGTGGCAGATGAATGATGGGAAAGATGGAGTGAAAGAAGTTTTATATGTTGTAAAAAATAAAAAAACAGGCGTTAAAAAATCATATACTCAGCAGGAATATACTTCTGAATCGAATGCTAAATTGTGGGATGAGAAAAAATATGCTGTTGTTGACCAACAAGTAAAAGTTATAATTGCTTCAGTTGATCCAACAATTTCAGATCAATTTGATCCGTTCATAAGGGTCAAAGATTTAACCAAAAGTGAACTTAATCTTTCTTTTGTTTCATTAAAATCAAGAAATAATCCAAGTGAAACAACCCTTTCATTTAAAAAGGAAATTGTCAGAGAAAATTTTGTTGTTATTGTAAATGCGCAAAATTTGACAACGGCCAATTGGAACGAAATTAACCGTATGAAAGCAATCTACTCTTATTGTAAATCAAAGGATATTTCATTTGTGATGATAACAAATGCGAGTAGAAACGAAATCAATTCTTTCCGCAAAGTAAATAAATTCGATGTCCCTGTATTGTTAAATGATGGAACCGGTTTGAAGTCAGTATCTCGTTCAAATCCTTCCTTACTTATTATTAAAAAAGGAATTGTAATGGCAAAATATCCACACCGCTCAATTCCAACTGTTGAATGGTTGAAAAATAATGGAATGTTAAAATGATTAGAAAAAAAATTGTTGCAGGCAATTGGAAAATGAATTTGCAATTAAATGATGCTATTCAACTTGTTGAGGATATCGCTGCAGAAGCCAAAGATATATTGGATGTGGAACTATTGATTTTTCCACCAACTTTATTTTTAGTGGAAATAGATAAGATAAAAAGTCATTTAAAAGTTGGTGTTCAAAATTTTTACCCAAAAGAAAGCGGTGCTTTTACTGGAGAAGTTTCTATTTCTCAAATTAAGAATTGTGGAGCTACCCATGCTTTAATTGGTCACAGCGAGCGACGTGAAATTTTTCAAGAGTCAAATGAGCTGATTAAACTAAAAGTTGACTCGGCAATTGAACATGAAATTGGAGTTGTGTTTTGTTGTGGTGAACCTTTGAGTATTCGAGAAGGGAACACACAATCGTTGTACGTTAAACAACAACTTATTGATAGTTTGTTTCACCTTTCGAATTCGGAAATTCAAAAATGTATTATTGCTTATGAGCCTATATGGGCGATTGGAACAGGTAAAACTGCAACGATTGAGCAAGCTGAAGAAATGCATTGCGCTATTCGAATGTGGGTTGCTGAATGTTATAACCAAGAGATAGCAAATTCGATTTCAATTTTATACGGTGGAAGTTGTAACGCATCTAATGCAAATGAGTTATTTGCCTGTCCAAATGTAGACGGTGGCCTCATTGGTGGCGCATCTTTAAAGACCGAAACATTCATTTCAATAGTAAAATCGTTTTAATGGATTATTTAGAATTAACTGTAAACATTGTACCCAAAGATCCTTGGTCGGAAATTCTATTGACCGAATTAGCGGAAAATGGCTATGAAAGTTTTGTTGAAACAGAAACGGGAATTCAAGCTTTTGGTCAAGTTACATTGGTCAATAATTTTGATCCAATAAATAACACGATATTAAAAAACGATACAGCTGATTTTGTAGCTCAATGGGAAGCGAAAATTATTCCACAACAAAACTGGAATGCACTTTGGGAAGCGGACTTTCAAGTTGTAGAAGTAGAAAAATATTTAACTATTCATGCACCATTTCATGAAAAAGAAAGCCTAGAAGGAATGTTGGTTGAAATTCAACCAAAAATGTCTTTCGGAACGGGTCATCATCAGACTACTTGGATGATGTCAAAGGCGCTGTTTGAACTAGATTCAATGCCATCAGAGGTTTTGGACATGGGCACTGGAACAGGTGTTTTAGCTATTGTAGCAGAGAAATTAGGAGCTGATAAAATTGTAGCTGTTGATATCGAGGATTGGTCAGTAGAGAATACTATAGAAAACTCGGAGAGAAACAACTGTTCCAAAATTGAAGCAATTTGTGGAAATATAGAAATGGTCGAAGGTCAATCTTTTGGTTTGATTCTTGCCAACATTAACAAAAATGTCTTGAAAGCTCATTTACCAGCTTATGCTAAAATGTTAAATCAAAATGGAACACTTTTATTGAGTGGATTTTTTGATTCAGACGTAGATGAATTAGTAACAATTGCTGAATCATTAGGTCTAAGTAAATACAGGATATTGAATAAAGATAATTGGGCAGCTATAGAATTAAAAAAATAAATTTGATAATATGATGGTAGTAAAAAGGGTTCTTTTATTATGTGGGATGATATGTTCATTCTATTCTTTTTCTCAAACTTTTTCGAATGATAGAGAAAAATTCACCAAAGAATTTCAAAAATCATTAACAGATTATGGTAAGGGAGAATTTCATGATTTTGCAAAGAAAACTTTACCGACAATGTTACTTCAGACATCACTTTTTTCCGATGCTTATTTTACTAAAATGGTAGAGACTTGCAATTTGATGGAAACAAAAAAAATGAGTCCTTTTCCTGAAATTTATCAATATGTTTTTTCTGTATATTCATTAGTAAATGCCAAACAATCAAATGCTAGTTTTCAAGCTTGGCATGGCACTGTTGAAAAATTATTGGATAAAACAAACGTTAAGAAATTTGAAGATTTTATTGACTTATCTGCAGGATTTTTTTCAGAAAGAAAAATAGCAGAGTCCTCTAATTTTAAATGGTTTTATGAGGGGGGTGAATATTCATTTGAATTTACAGATAAGCCTTTTATTAAATGTTCAAATGGTAACTTAATTTGTCGCGTGGAAAACCGTGATATGAAAACAAAAAAGGATCAACCATATATTGATAGTTTGGTTGTTTTTAAAACAAGTGGGACATACGATCCAGTTTTAAAAAAATGGGATGGACTTGGAGGAACCATTACGTGGGAGAAAGTTGGTTTACCAAAATCTGAAACATTTGGAACCTTAAAAAAATACGACGTTTCACTTAAAACGCCTAACCTTTCTGCAGATTCAGTTGCTTTAACTTCTAAATATTTTGCTAAGCCTATATTAGGTCAATTGACTGACAAGGCATTTACTATAAATCGTGAAGAAGATAAAGTTTTTCCTCAATTTTTATCGTATGAAAAGAGGTTGAGAATAAAGAATATTAAAGAAAATGTTGATTATGATGGTGGGTTTTCAATGCAGGGTGCAAGCTTTGTTGGAATTGGCACCCCTGTAGATCCTGCAAAAATTTTAATTTATAGAAATAGCACTGTTTTTATTAAGGTAAGTGCTCAATACATTTTTGTCTCGCCAACTAAAATTTCTAGTAATAATGCAGCAACTGCGTTGTATCTAAATACAGGAGACTCAATAACGCACAGTGGATTGAATCTTCGGTTTGATCTTGAAAAAAAGATAGTTGAATTGGTTCGAACAAATACAGGAAATGGAATGTCTCCTTTTCTTGATTCTTATCATATGGTGGATATTTATGTCCCAAAAATCACTTGGAAAGTAGACGAACAAGATATTTATTACACGTTTGATTTTGGAACGTCACAAGAACAGAGAGTTGCAAATTTTGAATCCAAAGGTTATTTTGATGAACGATTATACGACAGGTTACAAGGCTTAGAAACAGTTCATCCATTAGCAGCAATTTCAAGATATTGTTATAAATATGATGAATATATAATCAATGATGGTAAGGCTGCAACAGCGTTAGGAAAAACACTTGAGCAGGTTAAACCATTGTTAATTGAATTATCTAGTATGGGATTCATTAATTACGATTTAGAAACTAAGTTGATTACTGTAAATCCTAAACTTGATAATTTTGTTCAAGGTAAAGCAGGGAAAAAAGATTATGATAACTTACTCTTTACATCCGATTTAAGACCAAAAGAGTTGAAAGGCTATACAGATGAGCAAATCAAAGAAGATCCAAATCTAGGAACACTCAAGGAATTATATAAAAAACAATCTGAAGATCGAAGATTGATGACCTATTTCGGTAAAATGAATCTTGGGACGTTGGAAATTGATTTGAACGCTGTAGATAGGGTGAAAATATCAGATTTACAGAACACTACAGTTTTTCCAGATGAAAGTAGGGTTATCTTAAAAGAAAATAGAAATTTCGAGTTTAGTGGTTGGTTAAACATAGGTAAACTTGAAATGAATACGTACTCTGCAAATTTCAATTACCGTGATAACAAATTCAATATATTAAAATCAGGTGAATCAATCTTTAGAGTAAGACCATTGCAACAAGCAGATGGAACAAAACCTATTCCAATGGTTAGTAATATTACTGGGATAAAAGGTGAAATTTTTGTTGATGATCCAACAAATCGATCAGGTAAGAATAAAACAATAGTAGGATATCCTAAAATAAAATCAACCAAACCTACTTTTGTCTACTATAATGATAAATCTGTATTCAGAGGCGTTTATGATAGTACTCGGTTCTTTTATACTGTTGCGCCATTTGAAATGGATAGCTTGGATGATTTTAGTGAAAAAACAATGCGTTTTAAAGGAGAATTAACTTCAGCTGGGATTTTTCCTAAAATTACGGAAGACTTAAAAATTATGGCGGATTATTCTTTTGGATTTGCGACTCAAGCACCTCCTGGAGGGTTTGATTTTTATGGCCCAGGAGCAAAATATGAAAACAAAATTGTACTTTCATTCAATGGATTACAAGGTGCGGGTGTCATAAACTTTGTTCATTCAACATCTACATCTAAAGCGCTTAATTTCTTGCCAGATTCAACAATTGGTTTAGCCCAATTTTCTAATAAACCGATTGAAGTGGATGTGCAATTTCCAGACGTTGAATCTGAAGAAGCGTTTATTACGTATGTTCCAAAAAAGAATTTTTTACGCGCTCAATCAACACCCAAAAGTGATTTGCTTTTCTTTAAAGCTGAAGCAAAATTAAGAGGCCAAGCAATTGTAACTCCAAAGGGAATGAGAGGGAATGGTTTAATTACATTTAAAACTGCTACAACTGTTTCTGATGATTATAATTTTAAAAGGTGGGATATTGACGCTGATACCTCTGGATTCTCTCTAAGAAATACGTTTGCAGAGGCTGGTGAAGACCCGCTAGCTTTTCAAGCAGACAATGTTGAAGCGCATATTTCGTTTAAAGAAAGAATGGGAGAATTTAAGTCAAATAAAGGTTCTTCTCAAGTGAATTTCCCAGTAAATCAATATATCTGTAGAATGGATAAGTTTTCCTGGTTCATGGATTACGCTGAATTGCAACTAGATAAAACTGGCGAAAAAGATATTACGATTGACACAGACATGGATTTAGTTGGACCTAATTTCTTTTCAGTTCATCCAGATCAAGATTCCCTTCAATTTAGAGCACCAGTCGCAAAATATGATTTGAAATTAAGAACTATTTTTTGTGAAAAAGTTGAATTTATTGAAGTTGCCGATGCCAGAATATATCCTGATAGTATGAAAGTTGTAATTCATAAGAAGGCAAAAATGGAACCATTTACAAATTCTAAAATTGTTGCGAATTACATTACAAAATACCACACCTTTACAAAAGCAAATGTTGAGATAACAGCAAAAAGAGCCTACCTAGGGAATGGAGAATATCCATATTATGATAAAGATAGTGTTTTGACTTATTTTCAAATGAAGAAAATCACCTTAGACACATCATATCAAACAATTGCTAGTGGTGCGATTGATAATAATGCTGGATTTAAGTTAAGTCCGGAATTTGATTATTACGGAAAAGTTTCAATCTTAGCGTCAAACCCTTTAATCAATTTTGAAGGTGCAACAAGAATTCACCACAACTGCGAGAAATTCGATAAAACCTGGATGAGTTTTAGCGCGTCAATTGATCCGAAAAATATCCAAATTCCTGTTTCTGCGAAAATGAAAAATTTGGACGGAGAAGCAATTTCTGCTGGTATCATTTGGCGTAATTCTCGTGACACAGATAGTATAAAATTATATCCAACATTCCTTTCACAATTAACAGATGTAAATGACCCAGTGGTAATGACTGCAAGTGGTTTTTTACAATATAATTATTCAGCTAAAGAATTCCAAATTGCTTCTAAAGAAAAGCTGTTAAATAGAACAGAAAAAGGAAATTTCTTGGCTCTTCATACTGAAAGTTGTTCTCTCAACGGAATGGGTGTCGTGAATTTAGGAATGGATTATGGGGACGTTGCAGTTGATGCTGTGGGCGTTGTAAACTATAATCAGGGAACAGGAGAAACTTCAATGAATCTTACCACTAGATTTAATATGGCTCTTGATAAAGGTACTATGGAAGATGTAGCAACTAGAATCAATGTAGTAGAAGGTTTGGAACCAATGGATTTTAGTTCTACAACTTTTGAAGAGGCATTGGTAGAATGGACAGATTTAAAAACTGCAGATAAAATAAAGTCTGATTACACAATTAAAGGAGAAATTAAAAAACTGCCACAACAATTAGAAAAGGCAATGACAATCACTGGATTACGTTTGTCGTCTTATGATAAATATTCTTCTCAAGAAAAAGGAATAATATCAAGTGTGGAATCAGCTGTACTAGTTAACATGTTTGAAAAACCAATTATGAAATATGTTCCTATGAAAGCTTTCTTTCAACAGATTTATTCTGAAAGTGGAGGAGACCACTTCGGGCTTTTAATTTCAATCCCTGGTGGGCGAGATTATTATTTTGATTATTCTATGGTCAAAAAAGAAGGTGATATGAAAATCGTTTCTGACGATGTCGATTTTAATACAGCTGTTAATGCGATTAAAGAGGATAAGCGAAAAACAAAGAATTTTAAATTTGAATCAAGTACTTCTCAAATTTATAAGAGTAGGTTCTTACAATTATTTGAAAAATAATGGAATATTTAATCTTTTCAATTATTGCATATTTACTAGGGTCAATTCCTTCTGCCGTTTGGGTTGGAAAAGCGTGGTATAATATTGATGTAAGAGAGCACGGTAGTAAGAATGCTGGGGCAACTAATACATTTCGGGTATTAGGAAAAAAACCAGGGATTTTTGTGCTATCAATCGATATAGCAAAAGGGGCTTTAGCCACATTTTTACCGATGATTTTTTTAAATTCAACAATTGAAAAAGATCTTATTATTCAAATTCAAATAATTGCTGCGATCTTAGCAGTTATTGGCCATGTATTTCCAATCTTTGCTCAATTTAAAGGAGGAAAAGGAGTAGCAACATCTTTAGGTGTAATAATTGGATTACAGCCCATAGCGGCTTTAATATGTGTTGTACTTTTTCTAATTGTATTCATTTTGTTTCAATTTGTTTCTCTTGGAGCAATGGTTGCAGCATTGTCTTTCCCACTTGTCGTTAGATTTGTAATTGAAGAAGATTCTAATTGGCTTTTTAGCTTCAGTATTTTATTAAGCTTTCTTGTCATTTTTGCACATAGACAAAACATCGTTAGACTAATGAAAGGAGAAGAGGCGAAGATGAACCTTTTTAAAAAATAGACGTACTATTCCTTTGTTATTAAATAGTGTACAGTATAGATTTTAAGTGAGCATTAAAAAACATAGAGTAATACTCTTGATTGTTATCTTTTTCTCCTTTTTTAGTAAGGCGCAAACAGAGATAGAAATGAAGGCACAAGCTGATAAACTGTTCGATTTAGAACAGTACCTAGAAGCCACGTCTTTGTATTTACGTTTGCTATCCCTTCAACCAAGAGACGCATCTTATAATTACAAATATGGGACTTGCCTCTTGTTTAACTCAAACAATAAGCAAGAAGCAATAAAATACTTGTCTTTTTCTGTAAATGACCCTGCCACTTCGCCTGATGCTTATTATTTTCTAGGTAAAGCATTGCATTTAAATTACCAATTCAATGAGGCAATTAAACAATATAATTTCTATTTAGAAAAAAGTCCAGGAGGTAATAAGGTAGAAGAAACGGAAAGGGCAATTCAAATGTGTCAAAATGGGAAGCGATTAATGACTACCATTACGGATATAATTGTTTCTGAGAAAAAAGAGATCACAATAGATAAATTTTTTCGTGTATACGAATTGAAAGACATCGGTGGGGATTTATTGGTCACAGCAGATTTCCAGTCTAAATTAGATAAGAAAAACAATCATATTCCGTTAGTTCACTTTCCTAAAAATGCTTCATTAATTTACTATTCAAGTTATGGAGACAATGGTAATTCAGGTAAAGATATTTATGTTCGAAGGAGATTGCCTGATGGTTCTTGGGGTATGCCTCAAGCAATTCAAGGTAATGTAAACACTGAATTCGATGAAGATTTCCCATATATGCACCCCGATGGAAACTATTTGTATTTTTCATCTAAAGGGCACAACTCGATGGGAGGATACGATGTATTCCGCAGTAAGTTTGACGTCGATAATAATTCTTTTGGTCCACCAGAAAATATGGATTTTGCTGTTTCATCTCCAGATGATGATCTGTTTTATGTCGTAGATTCATTAAACAAAGACGCCTATTTTGCATCTGCACGACAGAGTGAATCTGGTAAATTATTTGTTTACAAAGTGAATGTTGACAGGGTGCCGTTGCAATTAGCAGTGGTAAAAGGGAATTTTCTCTCGGAAATTGATCCTAAGATAAAAAGAATCAATTTTGAAATTAAAGATTACGCGAATGGTGAAATCATTGGGAAATTTAATTCAAATGACAAAGCTGTATACTTGATCACTTTCCCAAAGGGAGGAAAGTATGAATATATCATGACAGTTGAAGGAAGTGACCAAGAATATAAATTCGTTGTTTCCATTCCATTTATGAAAGAATTCAAACCTCTAAAGCAAAAAATCATCCATACAATGGAGGAAGGGAAAGAGGTTGTAAAGATTGTGAATTTGTTCGATGAAGAAGTTGATGACCCTGCAGCGGTTTTAGCTGAAGTGATAAAAATGCGTTCGAATTTAAATGTCAATATTAATGAGTTTGACATGAATGAAGTTCAAAAGGATAAAATCAATAAAGAAATTCTTGATGAGCTAGGATTGGGTAATTTATTGCTGGTAGAAGTTTCTGATGTACTGAATCAACAGATGAAAAAAGCATCTGAGAACACGAATTTAATTAATAGCATCGGGAATAATATCAATAATTTGGTTGTAGAAAATGCAGTCGAATTTTTAGCACTTGAAGAACAAATTAAATTAAAAGTATCTGAAGCGAACAAAACGCAAGATACAGAAAGTAAATACATTCTATTAAGAGAAGCAGAGTCATTAATTAACAAGCAAAATGAACTCAAAAAATATTCGAAGGACCTGCTGCATTTGAATGACTCTATTAAAGAAGTCCTTTCAAAATCTAGTTTGGGCGTTGATCAGCAAAAACTGACAGCAATTACAAAACAGTTTGATGAGTTGTTTAAAGCAGGGAATGAAAAAGAGGCTGTTCAACTAATTGTAGAAAACAAAGACTTATTAAAAACTATTTTGAAAGATAATTCTACAGATTTAGTTCAAAATTTAGTTGAAAAAGTGGTGAAATATGACGATGACATAAGTTCATTGAAAGGTAAGGTTGATGGCTATAATAAGGATGTTAAAACACTTGAGATTGAAATTCAAGCGCTTCAAAACTCAATTGGTTCGGTTAAAAGCAAAGAGGTTCCAGCAATTCAACAAAAAATTGCAGAAAAAGAAGCTGAAATAGTGCTAATTCAAGAGGAGCGGGATAAAATTCAAAATATAATTGATAAAAAAAGCCAAGAGAAGTACTTAGTTAATAAACAAATTCAAATTCTACAGGATGCAATTTCTAATAGATCGATTGCCGTTGTTAGTAAAGAAAAAGCAAGTGCAGCGTTAGCCGAAACAGAAAAAACTAATTCAAACACGTTAACCGCATACGTGAACCAACAAATACTTGAACTTGAGAAAAAAGACCCAACCTTGAAAGAAAGAATAAACGTTACTTCTGGGTTGAAAGCGAATAATATTTTTGAGCAATATACAGCCTCATCAAAAGGGATACAAGATGATCCAGTTCTATCCAAAGAAGATAAGGTTTACAAACATTTAGAGAATGACAGAAATACCTATAAATTACTAGATAAGCGATTAGCTGAAATTGAAAAACTACTTGTTGACAATAAGTTTGATGAAAATTTAAATAAAGAGAAACAAGAAATTCTAAAATACCAAGAAACGTTAGATATTAATATTGCCAATAGAGATAAACAAGTTGAAGCACTTGTGTCGCAGGATGGGTCTAATGATATGGATGAACTCATTCAATCGATTCAGCCTGATTACAATAAAGAGAGAAAGGCAATTGAAGCGAATGTTAACTTGAATGATTCTGAAAAACTGGAAGAATTAAACAAGGAAGATGAAAAATTAATTGCAGCCATTGATAAGGAATTAAAAGTTGTTTCTGCTGGTTTAGCTGAAAGTCCTTTCGATAAAACACAGCAGAAAAAACTAAAATCATTAACACAGATTAAGGAAAACACCAACGCAATTATTTCTCAAAGAAATACAGAATTACTTGCTTCAACCAACACAAACGAAAAGCTGAATGAGAAGGAGATTGCTGCTCAATTGGACCCAACGATTGAAACTAGAAAGGAACAGATTTCAACGAATAATTCTCTGACTGAGAAAGAGAAATTACAAGCACTTAATCAGGAAGACGAGAAATTCTTAATGACTGTTGACAAAGAATTGAAAGCTGTCAACACGCAACTTAAAAAAAATCCAACGGATAAAACATTGCTCGGAAAGCAAGAAGCTTTGACTGAAATTAAATCAACAACACAATCAACTATTACTGAAAGAAATACAGAATTACTTGCTTTAACCAACACCAACGAAGCACCAAGTGGTAAGGAAGTTATTGCACAAATAGATCCAACTTATACTCAGAAGATTGATGAGGTGAAGTCGAATACTGATTTAACGAATGAGGAACAATCAAAAGCACTCAATGAGATTGATAAATCGCTCATCGAGAAAATTGAAGAAGAATTAGAGAAAGTCATAGAGAAGATAGAATTAGATCCAACAAATGAAACTTTAATAGAAAATAAAGCCGCTTTAGTTGAATTAAAAGCAACAACGGAAAATAGTATAGCAGACAGAGAAAAGCAAATTCCTGACTCGTTAACAAGTGAATCGTCAAGTGAAGTAACAAATGCATTAATTGAAACAATTCAACCTGGATATGCGAAAGAAGTAGTAAGTATTAATGAGAATACTTCACTAAGTCAGGAAGAGAAAATGTCGCAACTTCAGATAAAAGATCAAAAGTTGATGACGGCAATTGATGCTAAAATAGTTGCTTTAGACAAACAATTGGTGAAACAACCGAATAATGAATCTCTAAAAGAAGAAAAGACGAAGTTATTAGAATTGAAATCCTTGATTGAATCACGAATGGAAGAACGTGCTCAAATTATGGAAAGTAAATCGAATGTTGAATTATCAGCCGAAAGTCTGATTGAACAAAAGAATTTACTTCGTGATAAGCTAGACCCTAATTATAGTTCGAAAAGAGAAAGTATTGCAAAAGGAAACGATTCTGATTTGAAAAAGAAAAATTCAGAATTAAAGTTAGAACAGCAATTATTGGATAAAATTCAAGCTGAAATTGTAATTGCTCAAAAAGTATTGGACAATGATCCTTTCAACGCTGAAGCCAAAAACAAAATGATCGTTTTAACTGAATTAAAAAAGGAAACAGAGAATAATATAAATGCTATCAATGGTGATATTGCTTCACTTAAAAATGGATTGCCAATTGATAATTTCACTGAACAGGAAAAACAAACTGCGATCAATAACATCTCTGAGGAATATGAATCAAATGTAAAAGAAATTGAAAGTTCAACTGAAATTTCTGATAAGGAAAAAGCACAACAATTACTGGAAGAAGAAAAGACATTATTAAACCAGATTCAGCAAAAGAACCAAGTTGTTAAATCTCAATTAGAAAAAGATGCTGGAAATCAATCGTTGTTGAAAGAACAAGCAGTTTTAGCTCAAATCGAAAAAGAAATTAAAGAAAAAGTAGTTCAAAATGAAGCTGTTTTAAATTCTAACGAACCAGCTGTATTTGTTTCCAAAGAAGAGAAAGATGCAATTATTAATCAGTTGAATTCAGAATATTTTAGTGAATTAAATACAATTGAGCAAAGCAATCAAACGGCATTAGAAAAACTTGAGAATATTCAATTATTGGATCGACAATTATTGAGCAAAGTATACGACCAACTGGAAAATATAGAAAATCAATTGATGGAAAATCCTTCTTCTGTTGAATTGAAAAAAGAGCAACAAATATTAAATGCACTTAGTGAAGAACTTGAAAATAATATTGAGAATCGCCAAAAACAAATTGACCAAAATTCTGTGAATGCAAGTGTGAGTAACGAAGTGAAAGAAGCGACAATTAATAAAATTGATCCTAATTACTTCGACAACATAACGAACATTAATAAATCGGATGTTGAAGAATCTGAAAGAATTCAAAAACTCTTGAATGAAGAAATTTCACTTTTAGCGAAAGTCAATAACGCATTGTTTTCTATTGAAGAAGCCTTAATGAACAATCCAGAGGATCAAGTGAAAATAGAGGAAAGAAAGAAATTAGAAGCTATTCGATCTGATTTGCAATCCTCAATTGAACGATTGAATGAACAAAAAAACAATGCAGCATCTGAATCGACTGTTACTGCACAAGCGAAATCGAATAAAATAGATGAAATAGACCCTTCTTACATTTCTCAAAAAGAAAGTATAGAAGAAAATGGTAATTTATCAAACATAGAAAAAGCTGAGCAATTATTGAAGTTGAACAATGATTTCAATGATAAAGTGACAACTGAAAAAATCAATATTCAGGAACGATTAAATCAATCACCAAATGATAATTCCTTAAAAGAGGCACTGGCAATTCTTGAAGCAATTCAGCTAGAAACGGAAAAGTTGATTGCTGAGAATAAAAATATCTTGAACAATTCAAATGAATCTGTTGATAACACACTTGACAAAGAACAAATTATTGCCGATGTTTTACCAGATTACACTTCTCGTAAAGAGGAATTGGCGAATTCTAGAATGGTTGAGAATAAGAAAATTGCTGAGCAAATCAAATTGGAAAATGAGTTGTTGACAAAACTTCAATTGGAAGAAAAGAGTTTGAATAAACTGTTAGACAAGAATCCAACGGACGAAAAAGTTCAACAGAAATTAGCAGCAGTTCAAGAATTGATTGTTAGTCAAAAAGCTGTTATAACTGAATTAACAGATCGAAATGCGGAATTGAATGCTCAAATTAAGGAAACCGAAATCATTACTAAAGTTGACGAAAACTATTCTGCTGATATCGAAAAATTAAAAGCTTCAACTTCGGATGCGAAAAATTCTGATTTAGCTGAAAGAGAAGTCATTCATCAAGAAAGAATTGCAACCCAAATTGCAGCCAATGAGAAGATCCTTGCGAAAAAGCAGAATCCAGAAATTCTTGCTGCGAATGAAGTATTGAAAAACGAATTGATTCAAAGCAAAGAAAACGAGCAGAATTATAGAACAGGAAATGTTGATGTTGTTGAAAATGAAATCAAACAAACAGCATTTGTAAATAATTTGAGAGAAGATTTATTGCAAGGGAACAATGCCGCAATGACTAATGAATTTAAGACGATTGAGGAATTAAAACAACAAGATGCAATTCTTGCAAATTATGAAAAAGCGCTTTCAACTCAAATTTCTGAGAAGTCAAACGAATTAAAAAATGACGCTGAGAATGAAGTATTGAAAGAGGAAGTAAATTGGTTGAAAGAAGAATTGACGCAAGTTCAAGAAAGACGTCGTCAATGGAAGATTTCTATCGGAGAATTGGAAAGAATTGCTGGCCCTGATGAAACGAATGAAGGAAATGAATTCAACGACCCTTTGTTGACTGAATTGAATCAAAAAGAAAACAAATTACAAAGTGATTTAACGAATCCAGAATTAACACCAAAGGAAAAACAAGTTATTCAAAAAGAATTAACTCAAGTTCAAAAGGAGCAAACGACGCAAGAAAACAAATTGATTACCGCTGAAATTGCAAATAAAGAGAAAGTCATCGAAACGCAAACAAATGAACTGAAAGCAGGATCTCAATTAAATAACGAAACAAAATTAACTTCTGAAGCGGCACTTGTACAGCAAGAATCATTGTCAACAGAAGTTGAAGCCTTGGTAAAAGAAGCAAATGAAACAAAAAGTGTAGAAGAAAAGAATTACTTGTTGAATACCGCCTTACAAAAGGAAAAACAAGCGAATGATATTTTAAAAGAAGCAATTGTTGAGAATAAAATACAACAACTTGAAGAAGAAAACGGGATTACGTCGTTGGAATCAAACATTACGCTAGAAGAAAAGAAACGTCGTTTTTCAATTCAAGTTGGGGAACTAACCCGAATAATCAAGGAATTGGATTATGAAATTTCTAAGGCAAAAGGAAAAGAATTAATTGCTTTAAATGAAGAACGAAAAGAGAAAGTTCAACAACGAACTTTGGTTCAGCAACAGCTAGAAGCTATTGATGCGCGCCTTGCTCAACAAGAAAAAATTGAAACAACAACTGATCCTAATGCAATGAAAAATAGTGTTTCTTTTGTTGAAGAACAGGAAATAGCTGCAACGGAAGAATATAAGAATTATGAAGAGAAGGCAAGACCAGCATTGGAAGTTGAAAAACAAATTGCTAATTTAGATGCTCAATTGAACTTGGAAAAATCAATTACAAAAGAATTGGTTAAGAATAGTATTGACAGCCCAACTGAAGAAAATCAAGCGAAACTTCAATTGAACGTTGAAAAAATCAAACAAATGGAAGCGGAGAAACAAACGCTTCTAAGTGAATTAAAAGTAAAACAACAAATTGCAAAGGAAGCTTTGCCAGCGAATACAGAAGAAGCGATGAAAATGCAAAATCTTGTTGAAAGAGGAATTTTACCAATCAAACGATTGGCTGTTCTTGCTGCATTGGTTCCACTTCCTGCAAGTGGTTTAGATATTAAGGCTGAAGGTACAAACACTTATTCTGCAGCAAAACCAATTCCAGTTGATGTTAAGAGTCCTACAGGATTAGTTTATCGCGTTCAAATTGGTGCATTTGCTAAACCAATTCCACAAGATTTATTCAAAGAATTCAATCCGATTTCAGGAGAGAAATTGAATAATGGTGTTACAAGATACATGGCGGGTTATTTCAATAACAGTAAGAAAGTTGTAGAGGTAAGAGATCAAATCAAAGGATTAGGATATGCAGACGCTTTCGCTGTAGCATACTGCGATGGAAAAAGAATTTCATTGGCAGAGGCTAAAATACTTGAAGCAAATGGTGAATGTGTCGCAAAAGGTGAAAATGAGCTAATTCTTGAAATGGCTACAAACACTGCCATCTCTATGGGTCTTGAAGACACTTTGAGGAAAATAAAAGTGGATGAGTTGACATATAATAAAGCTCCAGGAGCAGTGAAAGCTGAACCGATAGAAAAATATTTAGGTTTATTCTTTACAGTTCAAATCGGTGTTTACAACAAACCTGTGAATGCAAATACAGTGCATAATATTACTCCATTGATGACAGTGCGTTTACCGAATGGGCAAATCCGTTATTCTACTGGAATGTTTACTTCAATAGACAATGCACGTCCTAAGAAACTGGATGCAATTGCTAAAGGAGTGCAAGATGCATTTATTACGGCTTATTACAAGGGAGAAAGAATAACATTGGCTGATGCTCAAAAATTGTTGGACGAAAAGGGTGCCAGTGTTTTGGAAGGAAAGGTGATTGCTCCAGTGACTGTTGTTGACCCAGTCATATCTGCTACAGTTATCATCCCTGATGAGCAAGTTGTTACAAAGAAACTAGAAAGAGTTCAAATTATTACAAAGAAAACATTTGACGAATTCCCTCGTGAGGTTTTGAACCGTTACAACAGCCATGGAAGTTTCTATTATGATGAAATAGACAAACATGTGAAATCGGCAATCGCAGATTCCAAAGATGAATTACCACAAGTTTATCATTTCAAGGATGATGTTGATACCCTATACGTTTTAGATGCTAATGATGAGCCATCGTCTATTGTTTCAGTGAAGTTTAGTAGCAAAAAATTACCGGGTGATTTCATCGACTGGTTGTTGCGTTACAATTATAGAAGAGAATTTATTCAAACTGAGGAATCAATTGAATTAAGAATATATCGAATTCCTGATAATAAAATGGATGAATTAAAAGCCAAAATAGATTTATTTGGTTTAACTTGGACTTTGGTTACAGAAACTGAACTTGAATTAGAAGAAAAATAAAATGACAAAAACGGAAGAAGAATTTGATGTAGACGTGTTGGAGTTATTGGTTGATAAAAAGGATTTAATTATTTACAACGACGATTACAACACATTTGAACAT
>VFKM01000121.1 GCA_009885545.1 Flavobacteriales bacterium | reverse complement strand
GTATGGTCATGCACTTATAATTGCGGGAAGTGAAGGAGTTATGGGTTCGGCTGTTCTTGCTTCTAAAGCGTGTTTAAGAAGTGGTGCTGGATTAGTATCTGTTCACGTTCCAAGTTGTGGAGTTGAAATTCTTCAAACTTCTATTCCTGAAGCAATGATAAGTAGTGATTCAACAAAATCTTGTTTTTCAGATAATGTGAAGATTGATACGTATTCAGTTGTTGCTTTTGGTCCCGGTTTAGGCACAAATGATTTAACACAAAAAGCGATACGTATTTTATTGGAAAAAGCTAAATCACCAATGGTGATTGACGCTGATGGATTGAATTGTTTGAGTTTGAACAAAGAATGGCTTTCAATGATTCCTAAAAATTCAATTCTAACTCCACATCCTAAAGAATTTGAAAGATTAGTTGGGACTTGGCAAAATGAAGAACAAAAAATTGAAAAATTGAAAACACTTTCAAATCAATTGGAAAGCATTGTTGTTTTGAAAGGTGCTAAATCGCTCATTTCAGTTCCAGGAGGAAAGCTGTATAAGAACACTACTGGAAATCCTGGAATGGCAAAGGGTGGAAGTGGAGATGTGTTGACAGGGATGATAACAGCATTTGTCGGACAAGGCTATTCTTCAGAAGAATCAGCTGTACTTGGTGTTTACATTCACGGATTTGCAGGTGATTTGGCTGTGAAAGAATTTTCTGAATATAGTTTGTTGGCAACAGATTTGATTGAATTTATTCCAAAAGTATTTTTGAAATTAAATTTTAAGGGACACAATTAATTGTATTTCAATAGGTCAATCAAGTACAATCTCTTCTTTTTCTTTCATCAGAATCTTGTCAATTCTCAATCCATCAACATCGACAATTTCAAAATAGTATTTTTCAAATTCAAAATTAGCACCAGCAACGGGTATTGCTTTCAAATTTTCTAAAACAAATCCAGCAAGTGTAGTGTACATTGAAATGTTGTCTTCAATTAATTCACGTTGAAAATATTGATTCAATTCATAAATCAATGTTTTTCCATTAATCAAATAACTTCCGTCTGCACGTTCAACGATGTCTAATTCATCTACTTCGTCTTCATCTGGTAAATCTCCAACAATAGCTTCTATCAAGTCATGTATTGTAATAATTCCGACAACGCTTCCGTATTCATCTATAACAGTTCCAAGATATTGTTTTTTGCTTTTAAATAAGCTTAAAATATTGAAAGCAGGTGTGTTTTGAATGATGTATATTGGAACCTCTAAAATATCTGAAAGTTGAAAATCGGTGCGTTTATAATTTTCCAAAAAGTCTTTGACATTTATAATTCCTTTAACATTACTGATTTGATCTTCGCAAACAATGAATTTTGAGTGTGCGCTTTTAAGCAATTGATTGAAAATTTCTTCGTTAGAATTGGAAGAGTTTACCCATTCAACCTCAGAATTGTGGGTCATTAGTGATTTTGCGGTTTGATCTGTGAAATAGAAAAGATTTTGATGAACTTGACTTTCTTCTGTTTCTAAAACACCTTGTTTGCCGGCATTGAAAAGCATGAATTTTAATTCTTCTTCACTCATATGCTCATTATCATTTTCTTTGACACCGAATATTTTCAAAATTATTTTTGTGGAAATAGACAATAGTTTTACAAAAGGAAATGTAGCTAATGTGAAATATTTAATCACTGGTGCGCAAATCAAGGCAATTTTCTCCGAACTATTCATTGCTATGGATTTTGGAACCAATTCACCAATCACTATTGTAAAATAGGTAATACTGCCAATCACAATTAACAAGGAAACAGTATGAACATAACTTCCAAAAAAAGAATTTGTTCCAAAAAAAGCTTCTAAATCATCCGTCAAAGTTGCGCCACCATAGGCACCGGCAATAATTCCAATCAATGTAATGCCAACTTGAACAGAGGACAAGAAATTCTCAGGTTTGTCTAAAAGCACTAATATTGTTTTTGCTCTAGAATTTCCTTGATCGGCTAAGTGCTGAATCCGAGATTTTTTAACAGATACTAATGCGATTTCTGATAAAGCAAAGAAACCATTTAAAAGTGTCAGAAAGAAAATTATTATTATTTCCATAGAATACAAAGTTACTAAATTACTATGGTTGTTTTTTTTGTTTTAATGAACAATTAAATAAAAAAGCCTCAAAACAATTTGTTTCAAGGCTTTAAAAAATATTTTATGACAATTTAAAAATTAATCTTCATCCTCGTCATCATCTTCTTCTTCGTCATCATATGATGAACCGATTTTAAAATCAGCATCATCAAAATCATCATCATCGTCATCTCCAAAAAAGCGGTTGTTTTTGCTGCTTTTCTTATGTGCATTCATTTTTGGCTTTTTCGAATTGTCATCCGCACCCCAATCTTTTCCCTTTTTTTCAACTTTCTTTCTAACTTCTGTTTTCAGAGAATCGATACTTGGAGGGGTAAATGATGGAGCATCATCACTACTAGGTGGTCGGAAACTTGGTCTTGGTGAATCTGATCCTTCACGTGGTTTGAAAGGAGGTCGAGGAGCGTTTGGATCTCTCGGTGCTCGTGTGTCTGGGCGTTGTTCAGCTTCTTTAACAGCGATTGGTCTACCATTCATCAAAGATTCATCTAACCCGCTAATAGCGTTTAACGCTTCTTCACGGTCTGCCATTTCAACAAAGCCAAATCCTCTGGATTTACCTGTTTCTCTATCAGTAGCAACTGAAGCCTTTAGCACAGTTCCGTAATCTTCAAAAGCTAGCTTAAGTTGCTCGCTTGTAATACCAAAATCTAATTTGGCGACAAAAATACTAGTCATAAAATGAATAAACTGTAATTGTTTTTATTCGTTAATAATATTCGAAATTAGGGCTTTTTTATTAATCCTAATACATTTGATTTGTATTTTTAGAAAAAAAATAAAATTGAGAGCACTAATTTTAGGAGGAACAGGTTTGGTTGGAAATCAATTAGTAAAGTTGTTGTTGGATAACAAGCGATTCGAAACGGTTGAAATACTGACTAGAAGAGAGTTAGAACAACGCAATTCAAAAATTCTAATTCACTTTGTGGATTTTTCAAATCTGGAAGGAATAATATTAAAATCGAATGTGGATGTGTTATTTGTAGCATTTGGAACTACACTTAAAAAAGCGGGTTCTCAAGCTAAACAAGTTGAAATTGACGTTGACATTCCAACGAAAGTTATGGAATTAGCGAAAAAAAATGGCGTTAAAAAATGTGTTTTAGTTTCATCATTAGGTGTAAGTACAAAATCTCCTTTTTTTTATAGTAGAATGAAAGCTCAATTAGATGAGAATGCTAAGAAAATCGGGTTTGAACAATTGATTTTGATTAAACCTTCAGTACTTGATGGTCAAAGAAGTGAAAATCGACTCGGAGAACGGTTATTCGTTTCAATCGGAAATATGATTGGAAGAACAGGTTTAATTAACAGTTACCGACCAGTTGAGGCAATCAATGTGGCCAAATGTATGATTCAAAGTGTGATAGAACTTCCTAATGGAATACATGAAATCTCGTCAAATCAAATTGTTGAAATTGCTAAAAAGTATTCTTTAGTAGATTCCGGAAAATAAAAAAAGGTCAGAAGAAAATCGAATTTCATTCTGACCTTTTACTAAAAGTTGTTGGATTATTTCTTCAATAAATCTCTAATTTCAGTCAACAATTCTTGATCCATGGTTGGAGCAGGAGCTGGCGCTGGAACTTCTTCGACTTCTTTTTTCTTTTTCGCTTTGTTCATTCCTTTGATCATTAAAAAGACAACGAAAGCAGTCACAACAAAGTTAATTACCGAAGCAATGAATTTTCCGAAAAGAACTCCATTCCAAGCAAGATTTTCAAGTTTGTCAACATGCATTGCGCTGAAAGCAGGTTTTAAAAGAAGAGGTGTAATTACATCATTAATAAGTGAACCAACAATGGCATTGAATGCTGCTCCAATAATCACGGCTACAGCTAAATCTACCACATTGCCGCGCATGATAAATGTTTTGAATTCTTTGAACATAAAAAGTATTTAAGGTTTTGACAAATATAAAGAATATTTACATTTTGAAAGGTTGGCGCTGCAATAAGGAACGACCAAGTGTTATTTCATCTGCATATTGCAACTCTGTTCCAGCAGAAACACCTCTTGAAAGTGTGGTAATCATCACTGATTTATCTCCCAATTTTTTAAACAAATAGAAATTAGTGGTGTCGCCCTCCATTGTTGGGCTTAAAGCAAATATTATTTCATAAATTGTTCCTGATTCGGCCTTGTCAATAAGTGTTTGAATATTTAAATCAGAAGGACCAACTCCATCCATCGGAGAAATTATTCCATCTAAAACATGGTAAATTCCTTTGTATGATTCTGTTGATTCAATAGCCAAAACATCTCGAATGTCTTCAACAACACAGATAATTGAATGATCCCTTTTTTCATCTGCACAAATGGAACAAACTTCTGTGTCCGAAACATTTCCGCAGGAAGTACATTTCTTTACATGCAATTTCATGTCTGTAAAAGCCCTAGAAAATTGCTCAATTTCTCCTTCTGATCGATTGAGTATTTGAAGTACCAATCGTAAAGCTGTTCTTTTACCAATACCAGGTAAAGAAGATAGCTGTTCTACTGCGTTTTCTATATGTTTTGAAGGAATTTTCACACCTCAAAAATAAACTATATATAGAAGATGTACACCATCTAAAATGAGATGTTTTGAACAGTACGACCTTTGTAAAACCTAGATTCCACTAAAAATCTTAATTTTGCACATAGATTTCATAATGATGGCTAAAAACGAAGTTAATATACGTAATAAGAGAGCAAGGTTTGAGTACCATTTGCTTGATGATTATGTTGCTGGCGTTCAGTTGACTGGCACGGAAATTAAAAGCATTAGAAACGGAAAAGCAAGTATTCTAGAAGCTTATTGTGTTATGAGTGGAGGAGAAGTTTGGATCAGAAACATGCATGTAACTGAGTATGAAAACGCCTCGTTTTACAATCATAAGCCCAGAGGAGACCGAAAATTATTATTGAATAAAAAAGAAATAATTAAAATAGAAAAGTTTCTTAAAATTAAAGGAAACACCTTAGTTCCATTAAGAATGTTTTTGTCAGAAAAAGGATGGATTAAATTAGAAATAGCTTGCGCCCAAGGTAAAAAGTTGCATGACAAAAGAGAAGATCTTAAAGAAAAAGATGACAAACGCGATATGGACAGAGCCATGAAACGTTAATTACAGGAATCCAAAAGTTAACAAATGTGCCCAACGGTCATTTGTGATCAAGAATAAAACAATCAATCCACCCGTTAAATACAAGCTGGAATAATAAGAAACAGTGAATATAACTGTTTGTCGTTTGTAAATTCTAGTAAATAAGGGAAGAAAAAAAACAATAATTAAAAATAAACTTATTGAGTAAAAAGTATAGTGTAACGGATAATACCCATACTTAATTTTTTGAAGGGAAATTAATCTTGAAGGGCCATGAAAGATCCATGTTTTCTCAATTAATATATTTGGATAATCTTCATATTTACCACCATCAACATCACTTACCCAGTAATCATCATTTTTTTGAGTTCGGACTAACGAAATGAATTCACCTTTTGATCCAAAATCATTATTAATAGAAACATGTGTAATGCGATCATTCTCGTAATGATGTGGTAGCATAAAATCCGTGATTATAAGAATCGCTAAAATTGTTCCTATGATTGAGTTTAGTTTAATGATTTTCCATTTACGACCAATAAATAAGTTTTTAAAAAAGCGTTCTTGTGCTTGTTTTTCTTTTAATTGTTGCTCGAAATAACGCTTTTTAGCATCCTTTAATCGCTCTTCTTGTTTTTTAACATGTACTTTGACTGCTTGACGACCATTTCCAACACTTACTTGTGGGCATCTTTTTTACCCATCAATATTTCGTATGCAGTTGTGATGGCAATAAATTGAACAGCAGCTTGAGGAGAGGGGTTTTTGTCAGGATGATAGCGCATTGCAAGTTTCCTGTAGTTTTTTCTAATTTCTACAGTAGATGCTCCTACAGGTAGGCCAAGTATGTCGTAATATTTCTTCAAATTAATTGGTGTGAAGAAGTTTTAAAGTCTCTATTCTGTTTATTTTTCCGCTTTCAGTTCTTGAAAACAATGGCATATAATAGATAGATTTCGGAACAGCAAACTTAATGAGTTTTTCTTGTAACAGCGCCTGGTCTAAATTAAATGTTTCATCACCTTCAATAATAAGAATTATTTTTTCACCTAATTTTTCATCTTTTGCGCCCGCAATAATAAATGGACTAGTAATATATTCGGAAAGAATGGTTTCAATTTCCTCAGGGTTTAATTTGATACCCCCCACATTTATTATGAAATCAGCTCTACCTATCCATTCAAAACTTGTTGAATTATTTAATTTGATCAAATCGGTTGTTTGTAACGCTGTAATTCCAATTTCTGGATAATTAACTACAAGTTGTTTGTCTTTCTCACTAAATGAAATTCCTTCCATTGCATGGTAAAGGGGATTTGTCATGTTTCCTATTTCTCGAAGAGCAATATGGGATACGGTTTCTGTCATTCCGAAAGTATGAAATGCCTTTATTCCATTGGATGATGCTTGTTTCTCCACTTTAATTGAAATTGGTCCACCGCCTATAATAATCGATTTTATTGACTTCAATTTAGAAGGATTGGATTCAATTGAATTCTGAAATTGAAGTGGAACCATTGCCACAAAGTCAACCTTGGTCTTAATACTATTTAAAGGGTTAGAATCAATTGGACCGATTAGAAGATTTAATTCACCGACAATAGCTCTTACAACCATCATTTTTCCAGCTATAGTATTGATCGGCAAACAGAGTAAGGCATTACATCCTTTTTTTAGCTTCAAGAAAGAGATTGTTTTCTTTGCAGAAACAATCATTTTTGATTTTTCTATTGAAATTATTTTAGCTTCATCTGTAGAGCCGGAAGTTTTTGTTTGAATAACGTTATTTGAAGAAAACCATTCGTTAATGAAATTAAGAACCTCAGTTTTTCTTTCAGGACTAGAATCAATAAAAGTTATGCGATCGAATATCATTATATTGGAATGGTTCTTGCTTCAAAGGTAACAACTTTGAACTTCAAGAATTATTTTTTTTTCTAATTGAGGTTTTAAAAAAAAATGTAATTTAAACTAAAAATTAAGACAATGAAAAAAATAATTGGGATACTAGCTCTTGGATTGGTTACAATGGCTTTCGTTGTAAAGTCTGAATCAACTAAAAAACAAGAAAGCGAAGGGATTAAATTTCAGAAAATAACACTTGAAGAAGCAAAGGCAAAAGCACTTGAAAACAATCAATATATTTTTATAGATGCATACACGAGTTGGTGTGGACCATGTAAAAAAATGGCTGCTACCTCTTTTAAAAATGCGCAAGTAGGAGAGTTGTTCAATGAAAAATTCATCAATTTAAAAATAGATTGTGAATTAGATGCTGATGGTCCTGAGCTTGCTCGAATGTACAAAGTTAAAGCGTACCCAACACTTTTAATAATTGATGGAACAGGGAAATTAATAAAACAAGTTGTAGGTTTTCAAACGGAAGATCGATTGATTGCACTAGCGAATTCAGTTGATTAAATAATCTTTATAACATTATTAACCACGGGTATTTTTGTATTCGTGGTTTTTTTTTGTGTATTAATTAGCCTCACAGCTAAAAAAAAAGCCACAGATGCACAGATTAAATTTCTTCTACAACAAGTGTATAAGAAAATAACATGTTGTTATTGAATAGAATTTCAAAATTTAAAAATCTTGTGCATCTGTGGCAAAAAAAAATAGAACAACTTCTTTAGCAAATAGTTTTATCTTTTTGTTGGGACATAAAAAAAGTCGTTCATCAAATGATGAACGACTTTCAATTTATTATAGATTATGGATTATTTTCCTTTCTCCATTTTTTCTTTCAACTCAGCAAGTCCACCTAAGTCACCTAACGTAGATTTCTCTATGTTTTGGTTATTAGCTTTAACTGCCTGAGAAGTTGGTGATCCAGCGTTTGCTGGTTTTTTAGCTGCTCCTTTAGGTGCAACAGTTGGCTTATCTTCACCTTCTTCAAATGTACGTGTATGAGAAACAACGATCTTTTTGGTTTCTTTATTGAATTCAATAACTTTGAAATCAATAGTGTCTTCAATTTTCGCGTTGGTTCCGTCTTCTTTTCTTAAGTGTTTTGCAGGGCAAATTCCTTCAACACCGTAAGGAAGAGAAACGATTCCAGACTTATCTTTGTTTTCAATGATTGTTCCTTGGTGTACAGATCCTTCTCCGAAGATAGTTTCAAATACGTCCCATGGATTTTCTTCTAATTGTTTGTGCCCTAAAGAGATTCTTCTGTTTTCTCTATCGATTTCCAAAACAACAACCTGCATATCATCACCTACTTTACAGAATTCAGATGGATGCTTGATTTTCTTTTGCCAAGAAAGGTCAGAAATGTGGATTAATCCATCAACTCCTTCTTCTAACTCAACGAAAACACCAAAGTTTGTGAAATTACGAACTTTAGCATTGTGCTTAGAAGCAACTGAATATTTGCCTTCGATGTTAGCCCAAGGATCTGGCATCAATTGTTTAATACCCAATGACATTTTACGCTCTTCACGATCTAATGTTAAAATTACTGCCTCAACAGTATCTCCAACAGACATAAAATCTTGCGCAGAACGTAAATGTTGTGACCAGCTCATTTCTGAAACGTGGATCAAACCTTCAACTCCAGCAGCGATTTCAACGAAAGCACCATAATCAGCCATAACCACAACTTTTCCTTGAACTTTGTCACCGATATTTAATTCAGTACTCAAAGCATCCCATGGATGTGGTTGTAATTGCTTAAGACCTAATGCAATTCTTTTCTTCTCATCATCAAAGTCAAGAATAACAACGTTTAATTTTTGATCTAGTTCAACTATTTCTTCTGGGTGATTTACGCGACCCCAAGATAAATCTGTAATATGAATCAAACCGTCAACTCCACCTAAATCGATGAATACACCATAAGATGTGATGTTCTTAACAGTTCCTTCCAATACTTGTCCTTTCTCAAGACCAGAAATGATTGTTTTCTTTTGTTCTTCTAATTCAGCTTCAATAAGCGCTTTGTGAGAAACAACAACGTTTCTAAATTCTTGATTGATTTTAACAACTTTGAATTCCATGTTCTTACCAACATAAACGTCATAATCACGGATAGGCTTAACATCAATTTGAGAACCTGGCAAGAATGCTTCAATTCCAAATACATCAACGATCAAACCACCTTTCGTACGACATTTTACGAAACCTGTGATAACTTCACCAGTGCGTAATACGTCATTTACACGAAGCCAAGCTTTGTGCATACGAGCAGTTCTGTGAGAAACAACTAATTGTCCAGTTTTGTCTTCCTGACACTCAACATAAACATCAACTAGATCACCAGCTTTCAATTCAGGATTGTAACGGAATTCAGAAGCTGCAACAACTCCTTCAGATTTGTAACCAATATTAATGATTACTTCTTTTTTTGTAACTAGTACAACTGTACCTTCTACAACTTCTTTTTCATTGATTGAAGTTAATGTGTGTTCGTAAACATCTGACATTTCAGAACGTTGAACAAGTGTATAACCGTCTAATGCTAAAGCATCCCAATCAAAATCTGCAGTTCCCTGCAATTGTGTGTTTTTTGCCATTTGGCTTTTTAAATTGTATTTCGAGTGACCTGTATACTCGAAAGTAATGAATACTAAAATTAACTTAAAACAATGTTACAGTCCTTGTTTTAAGGGTGCAAAGGTATGTATTTATTTAACACAAGCAACATAACAGTAAAAAAAAAGAGCCATTTGTCAGTTGACAAATGGCTCTTTTAAATGTTTTTTGATTATACTACAATGCGTCAACTCGTTTTTTGTACTCTGCAGACTTTTCAGTATTCCCTAAATTTCTATGTAATTGATAAAGAATAGTTAAAACATCTTTGTCATTTGGAGATGTTGTAATGAATTTTTCAAGTGGGATTAACGCTCTTTTAAAAGTAGCATCGGCTTCTTGTAACATTTTGTCATAATTTGGGTCATTTAATTTCAATTGACTTGCAGCAGCCTGTGTGTTAGCTGCCCATGTTACAAGGTGAGCACCCAATTGGTATTGGGCATCAGCATAATTTGGATCTATCTCAAGTGATTTGTTTAATGCTGTTTCAGCTTTTTCATTTTGTTTCAAATCTATATAGATTGTTCCTATTGTATAATACAATAACTTGTTCTTAGGATCAGCCATAATTGCTTCGTTTAATGCAGCTTCTGCACCAGCAGCATCACCAGCTCCAATGTTTATATTAACTAATTCTAATAATAACTCTCTGTCTGTCGGGTATTTTTTTCTTCCTTCAGCTACAATTGCTTTGGCTTCTTCATTTTTTCCAGCTTTTCTGTATGAAGCAGAGATAATGTTATAGATTGAAGGAGCTTTGTATCCGGTTTTTGCACAAAGACTATACATTCTTGCTGCATTTAAATGGTCATTCGCTTTCTCATAACAAACACCAGAATTAAACATAGATAAAGTGTCAATTTGATTCATTCCATCGGATAATTTAACCTGCATTTCGTATGCTTCTGCAGTTTCCGCAAATTTCCCTTGGTCATATAGCATGTTTATTCCCATAGAAAAAAGGCCTTTTTTCTGATTGATTGAATTTTCAATGTCTTCCTTGTATTTTGTACTGATTGTTAACGATTTTTTATAGCTCTCAAGTCCAATGTTCAAATAGTTTTCTCCATTAGCAGCCATAAAAACGGAATCAGTTCCAAATGCCATAAGGTAACCAGTATATATTTCCCCTTTGTAAAAAAGCGTTTTCGGACTTTCTTTTGTCGTCTCGTTTTCAGCTGCTAGGTCAATATAACCCTTCGCTTTTTCGATTGCTTTTTTACCAATTTCAGGATCACCAGCGCCCATCATCATCATAGACATATTGTCGGAATACTTGTTGTATTCAATGGCAGCTGATGTTTCGTTCGTTTTTTGAGCGATTATTTGAGAGCTAAAAAATATAACTCCTAAGACAGTTAAAAATTTATTTTTCATGTTTTTATTCTTTGAGATGCTTATTTTAAATTATTCCACATCCGGGTTTTCAATATCCGTGCCATTTTCGCCATCTTCGTTGTCGATACTGTCATCTACACTTCCTTCTATTCCTTCTTCACCTTCCTCATCATCTTCGTCCTCACTTCTTGGAACACGAGCAATTGCTGCAATTTCAGCTTTGTTTTTAAGGTTAATTAATTTAACTCCTTGAGCAGCTCTTCCCATTGTTCGAAGCGTATCAATGTGCATACGAATAGTGATGCCACCTTTTGTAATGATCATCAAATCTTCTTCATCATTAACATTCTTAATAGCTAATAATGGACCTGTTTTTTCAGTGATATTTAATGTCTTAACACCTTTTCCACCACGATTGGTTACACGATAAACTGGTTCTTTATCTTCAGGATCATTCAAGTATGTTCTCTTACCATATCCTTTTTCAGAAACAACTAATACCGTAGAGAAGATATCTTCCACGCAAAGCATTCCAATTACTTGGTCTGTATCGCTTAACAATGTAACTCCTCTAACACCTGATGCATTTCTGCCCATTGGACGAACTTTTTCCTCATTGAATCGGATTGCACGACCAGCGCTAGTTGCAAGAACTATTTCATTTGTACCATTCGTTAATTTCGCTTCTAATAATTCATCGTTTTCACGAATAGAAATAGCATTAATACCGTTAGAACGTGGTCTAGAATATGCAGCTAAAGAAGTTTTCTTAATAACACCTTGTTTCGTACACATTACGATGAAGTTATTATCTGTGTATTCTTTATCTGTTAAATCTAAAACTTTTACATAAGCTTTAACTTTGTCGTCTTGTGGAATATTTATTAGATTTTGAATTGCTCTTCCTTTTGCAAGTTTGTTTCCTTCTGGAACTTCATAAACCCTCATCCAGAAACAACGTCCTTTTTCTGTAAATACTAATAAGTAATTATGGTTTGTTGCAACAAATAAATGTTCTAAGAAATCTTTATCACGAGTTGTTGAGCCTTTAGATCCCATACCTCCACGGTTCTGAACTTTGTACTCGCTTAAACTTGTACGCTTAATGTATCCCGCATGTGAAATAGTAATTATCACTTCTTCATCAGCAATTAAATCTTCCATTCGCATTTCGCTAGCAGAATATTCAATGCGCGAACGACGAGCATCACCGTATTTGTCTTTTATTTCTTGCAACTCATCTTTAATGATTTGCATTCTTCTGTCCTCATTTGCTAAAATATCCTTTAAGTCAGCAATAAGAATCATTAACTCTTCAAATTCACCGCGAAGTTTGTCTTGCTCAAGACCAGTCAAATGACGCAATCTCATTTCAACAATAGCACGAGATTGAAGATCTGAAAGCGCAAAACGCTCCATTAATCTCTCTCTTGCTTCTTCTGGTGATTTAGATGCACGAATTAAAGCAATTACTTCATCTATATTATCTGATGCAATAATTAAACCTTCTAAAATGTGTGCTCTTTCTTCTGCTTTTCGTAATTCAAATTTTGTTCTTCTAACAACAACTTCATGTCTGAAATTAACGAAATGGAAAATCATTTCTTTTAAATTCAACAGCAAAGGTCGGCCATCAACTAAACAGATATTATTAACTGAAAATGAAGTCTGTAGCGATGTAAACTTATATAATTTGTTTAATACTACATTTGCAATTGCATCTCTTTTTATTTCATAAACAATTCGCATACCATTACGGTCAGATTCGTCACGTAAATCAGAAATTCCTTCGATTTTTTTATCGTTAACTAAGTCAGCTGTCTTCTTGATCATATCAGCCTTGTTAACTTGATATGGAATTTCAGTAACTATAATTTGTTCACGACCATTAACTTCTTCAATTTCAGCTTTTGCACGCATGACGATTCTACCACGTCCGGTAAGAAGTGCGTCACGGACACCTTCGTATCCGTAGATGATTCCACCTGTTGGAAAATCGGGTGCTTTAACATATTGCAATAATTCCTCAATGTCTATTTCCTTATTGTCGATGAAAGCAACAATTCCATCAATAACTTCTGTTAGGTTGTGAGGTGCCATGTTTGTAGCCATACCAACAGCAATACCTGATGCTCCGTTTATTAAAAGATTTGGAACTTTCGTAGGCATAACAGTTGGTTCCTCCAAACTATCATCAAAGTTTGGGGCAAAGTCAACAGTATCTTTTTCAAGATCGCTCAACATTTCTTCAGCAATCTTTCTAAGACGTGCTTCAGTATAACGCATTGCAGCTGGACTATCACCATCAACAGAACCGAAATTACCTTGTCCGTCAACTAGAGGATAACGTAAAGACCATGGTTGCGCCATACGCACCATTGTATCATAAACAGAACTATCACCGTGTGGGTGATACTTTCCTAAAACTTCACCAACAATTCTCGCTGATTTCTTGTGTGGACGATTCGAGAAGACACCTAAGTCTTGCATACCATATAATACACGTCTGTGTACAGGTTTAAAACCGTCACGCACATCTGGAAGAGCACGAGATACAATTACCGACATTGAATAATCAATGTAGGCTGATTTCATTTCATCTTCGATGTTAATTTGGATTATTTTTTCTCCATCTGCCATCTTGTCACATATTTTATTTTTGCACGTAAATTGTGCTGGTTAAAGCAAGGTTCGAAATTAGTCAAATTTCAACTATAGGATACATTGCTTAGTTTGTTTTTACTAACAAAAACCTGTGGAAAATTGACTTTTTCGTCTACTTATTAACAATTTATTCGTTTTATATTTGTGCATAGTAAAAATTGCGCAATTTTAACTTTGAAATCAAAATAGTATGGAAGCAAAATTTTCGCCACGTGTTAAGGATGTGATTAGTTACAGTAGAGAAGAGGCATTGCGTTTAGGGAATGATTTTATTGGTGTAGAGCATTTGTTATTGGGCCTTTTCCGAGAAGGAGATGGTACTGCTATAAAATTATTAAAGGAGTTTCATCTTGATTTAATTCATATTCGAAAAGAGGTTGAACAAAGTTTGATGAATTCTGCAAAACCAAGTAAAGTCCCATTAGCAAATATTCCATTAGTAAAACAAGCAGAAAAGGTTTTAAAAAAGACCTATTTAGAAGCTAAATTATATAAGAGTCCAATAATTGGAACTGAACATTTATTGCTATCAATATTGAAAGAAGAAGATAGTTTTGCTTGCAGCGTATTAAATAAATACGGTGTGATTTATGAAAATATAAAAGATGAATTAGAAGCGATGATTGAAGAAAATACAACACCTAGAGCTGAATTTCCTGGAGGACAAGAAGAGGAAAGTGCAGAACAATTTTCAACACAACGAAAATCAACAGATCCAAAATCAAAAACACCTGTTTTAGATAATTTTGGTAGAGACTTAACAAAGATGGCTGAAGCTGGAAAGTTAGATCCAATTGTAGGTCGTGAAAAAGAGATTGAACGAGTTAGTCAAATATTGTCTAGAAGAAAGAAAAATAATCCTATATTAATAGGTGAGCCTGGAGTTGGGAAAAGTGCAATTGCTGAAGGTTTAGCAATAAGAATTGTTCAAAGAAAAGTTTCTAGAATACTTTTTAATAAACGCATTGTATCATTGGATTTAGCTTCATTAGTAGCTGGAACAAAATACAGAGGTCAGTTTGAAGAAAGAATGAAGGCAGTAATGCAGGAAATTGAAAAAAACCCTGATGTTATATTGTTCATAGATGAAATTCATACAATTATTGGAGCAGGTGGGGCAAGTGGTTCTTTGGATGCTTCAAATATGTTTAAGCCAGCTTTAGCCAGAGGTGAACTCCAAGCGATTGGTGCTACAACATTGGATGAATACCGTCAATATATTGAGAAAGATGGTGCTTTAGAACGTCGTTTTCAAAAAGTAATTATTGAGCCGACTTCTATTGATGAGACGATTCAAATTTTGAATAATATTAAAGAAAGGTACGAGGACCATCATTCCGTATCTTATACACCAGAAGCGATTAGCGCTTGTGTTAAATTAACAGAAAGATATATTACTGATCGACATTTACCAGATAAGGCAATCGATGCTTTGGATGAAGTGGGATCACGTGTTCATATCACAAATATTAATGTTCCGCAAGAAATATTGGATATTGAAGCTCAAATGGAAGCCTTGAAGGATCAGAAAAATGAGGTAATCAAGTCGCAACAATATGAGAAAGCAGCCGAATTAAGAGATAATGAACGCAAACTGCAAGATCAGCTCGAAGTCGCTAAAACGAAATGGGAGGATGAATCTAAAAACAACCGTGTGGTTGTAACTGAAGAAAATGTTGCAGAGGTTGTTTCTATGATGTGTGGTATTCCTGTGACACGTGTTTCTCAATCAGAAACAGGTAAGCTTGTAAACATGGCTGAGGAATTAAAAGGACGGGTTATTGGTCAAGACGAGGCTGTTTCTAAAGTTGTGAAAGCAATACAACGAAATAGAGCTGGTTTAAAAGATCCTAATAAACCAATTGGGTCATTCTTCTTTTTGGGGCCAACAGGAGTTGGTAAAACGCAGTTAGCGAAAGTTTTAGCTAAATATTTGTTTGACTCAGATGATTCATTAATTAGAATCGACATGTCTGAATACATGGAAAAATTCTCAATCTCTCGTTTAGTTGGAGCGCCTCCAGGATATGTCGGATATGAAGAAGGTGGGCAATTAACAGAAAAAGTAAGACGTAAACCTTATTCAATTATTCTTTTAGATGAGATTGAAAAAGCACACCCTGATGTATTTAATTTAATGCTTCAAGTATTAGATGATGGTCATATGACTGATGGCTTAGGTCGTAAGATTGATTTTAAAAACACCATTCTAATTATGACTTCGAATATCGGAGCACGACAATTGATGGATTTTGGGACAGGAGTAGGGTTTGGTACCAAAGCGAAAGAAGAAGCACGTGATGAAAATGCTAAAACTGTAATTCAGAATGCTTTAAGAAAAGCGTTCTCTCCAGAGTTTTTGAATCGTGTTGACGATATGATTTTATTTAAATCATTGTCTCGTGAAGATATTCATAAAATCATCGATTTGGAATTAGCAAAATTATATGGTCGAATCAATGAATTAGGTTATTTAATCGAGATGACTAAATCAGCTAAAGATTTTATTGCCGAAAGAGGTTATGATGAAAAATTTGGAGCTAGACCATTGAAAAGAGCAATTCAAAAGTATGTTGAAGATCCATTAGCAGAAGAGATTATTAAAGCTAATTTGCAAGAAGGTGACACAATTAAAATTGATTTAGAAGATGGAAAAGAAGAGCTTACAATTATCATTGAAAAAGGTAAGAGTAAAGCTAAAACTAAAACAAAGTAGGATTTATCCGAGCTAAATTGGCTATTAACAAGATAATCTATAAAGTAAAAAGCCATCTCTCAAATTAATTGGGAGATGGCTTTTTTAATTCATCTAATCGTTTTCGAATACTACGAAAAATAGTTGTTTTATAATTCCAGATGAGGAATTCAATGAATGATTTCAATCACCACATTTCCAGTTTTTTCACCTGTTTCCACATATTTGGTTGCTTCAACAATTTGTTCCAAAGGATAAACTTTATCAATAATTGCTTTGTATTTTCCTGCTTCAACCAATTCTTTGAATAATTCAATGTCCTTCTTTTTGTCTTTTGGAATTGGAAACAGGACTTTTTTACCCATAAATAGGGGAGTAATCAAGGCTAAATAAATATTCTGAGACAAATACCCCAGTTCTGAAGAAATGTAAATCCCTTTGGGTTTAAGGATTTTTTTGCATTTGAAAAAGGAGCTTTTACCAACAACATCTAAAACGAAATCATACTTTTTTCCATTTTGAGTGAAATCTTCTATCAAATAGTCATATACATGATCTGCACCAAGTGATTTGATTAATTCGACTGTTTTAGTATTGCAAACAGCTGTAACTTCAGCACCGAAATGTTTTGCTAATTGCACTGTGGCTGTTCCAATTGAGCCAGAAGCACCGTTCACCAAAATTTGTGGTGATTTACTAAAATCTATTTTTTGAATATTGGCATACGCCAAAAAAGCACCATCGCAAATTGCTGCTGCTTCATTGTAACTTATATTATTGGGTATTAATGTGATCGCTTTCTTCTCGTCCATACAAATATATTCTGCATGTGTTCCGAAAACGAATGTGCTTAATCCAAAAACGTTATCACCAACCTTGAAAGATTGAACATTCGCACCAATTTCTTCAATTTCTCCCGCTAATTCACTACCTAAAATGGTGTTTTTTGGCTTGAAAATCCCACTAAGAATCCGAACAATTAAATATTCTGGTTTTCTGAAGCCGCAATCTGTTCTGTTTACGGTCGTTGCATGAATCTTAATCAGAACTTGGTTTGCTGTAGGAACAGGTTTAGGTACTTCCTTTATTTGAAGAACTTCAGGTTCACCGTATATTATGTTAACACTTGCTTTCATTGTTGTAAAAGTAATAGTTCTATTTCTATTTACCTTCATAACTTTGACAAGTTCCCCCTTCAATAGTTGATTCTAGACCCATACATTGCTGGTATGCTTCGTCTTGAGTTGTTTGAAAAACAGTATCGATAACTATCTCGTCATTTGCATTTTTGCATATACAATCACACATTTTTACTTTATGATTGCAACTGTAAGTGACTAAAATTGCTATTGTTGAAATTATTATTTTATTCATTTTTATTTTCCATAGCGTTTCGTAAAAGTAAGATTTCTATTTTATTATTTTCAATAGTTTCTTCAACCTTTTTTATGTCGTTGACAATAGACTTTTAATTCATTTCAAAACAAAAAAAAGTATAGCCAAAATTAATTGACTATACTTCAAGCATAAAAATAATTATAGGTTATTTTACACCAAATCAAACCGGTCAGCATTCATTACTTTAACCCAAGCGTTTACAAAATCCTGTACAAATTTCTCTTTGTTATCATCCTGAGCATAAAACTCGGAATATGCTCTCAAAATAGAATTCGATCCAAAAACTAAGTCAACCCGCGTTGCAGTCCATTTTATATCCCCACTTTTTCTATCAACGATTTCAAATAAGTTTTCTGAGATTGGTTGCCATTTGAAACGCATGTCTACCAAATTCACGAAGTAATCACTGCTTAATACTCCAATTCGATCCGTAAATACACCGTGGTTCGTTCCCCCATGATTGATACCTAAAACACGCATTCCACCTATTAAAACTGTCATTTCAGGTGC
>VFKM01000040.1 GCA_009885545.1 Flavobacteriales bacterium | reverse complement strand
TTAAAACAAAAAAGCGATAAAATTAGAGTTGTCTCTGTCGCAGATCTATTCTCAGATGTGATTCGTCGCATGGTGAATAATCAGTCAATTAGTTCACATTTTATAATCTCATAAATAAATACAAATGAAAACAGCACAATTGAGCGGTTCGTTAAGAACGAACGTAGGGAAGAAGGACGCTGCCGCAGTAAGAAATGCAGGAATGGTTCCGTGTGTTCTTTACGGTCAAGGTGAGCAAACTCACTTCGCAGTAAAGAGAAATGATATCGAGAAAATCTTTTTCTCACCAGATGTATTTCAAATACATTTAGATATCGAAGGTAAAAAAGCGAATAGTATCATTCGTGAGTTACAACGTCACCCAATGAAAGACAATATTTTACATGTTGATTTCTTAGAATTGAGTGCAACAAAGCCAGTACAAATTGGATTGCCAGTTAAATTAACAGGTTCATCTCGTGGTGTTATTGCTGGTGGTAAATTAATGCAAGTTTTCCGTTTGTTGAATTGCGTTGGTCTTCCACAAGATCTTCCAGAAGCAATTACAATTGATATATCAGGTTTGAAAATTGGTCAATCTATTCGTGTTAGCCACTTAAACATTCCAGGAGTACAATTATTAGATCCTGCAAATGCAGTTGTTGTATCGGTTAAAATGGCACGTGGTGCTACTAAACCAGCTGATACTGATGATGATGAAGTTGTTGAAGAAGCAGCTCCTGAAGCAGCAGCAACAGAAGAAGTAACTGAAGCATAAGGTCAATTTATATTCCTTCATTTTCCGAAGGAATATAACGATCTTTTACTTATTAAATATATTAAAGCGATGAAAAAAGTCTTATTTTTTCATCGCTTTTTTGATTTCTACATATTAAAAACTTCTTTCAAAAGAAATTTCATTTAATAATATGTATAAAGCCTTGTTTTGTTATACTTTCTGGGGCTCGAGTGTCATAAGTGAAATAATAGAAATATACCCCATCTACGCAATCAGCGCCATTAAAACTATTGTCATATCCATCCATTTCAAACATGACATTTCCCCATCTGTTTAAAATTTTCAAGTGATTATTTTGGAAAATAGGAGCTTCATCAATTATAAAAAAATCATTTATTCCGTCACCGTTGGCAGTAATAACATTTGGTAAAGCATCTTCACAATTTATGGCAATAATATAGACTGAATCGATGGAAGAACAACCATATTGACTAGTTGCTGTGACGATATACCAAGCATAACCAATTACTGGTAAACTATCCGACACACCAATCCCTTCCCAAGTATAGGTTATTGTGTCTTCAAAATTATTAAAAGCCAACCAATCGCTCAAACAAAGCATTGTGTCTTCTATCAGACCAATTTGTGGAATGTTATTCAACGTAATAAATGTTGAATCGAAATAAATACAGCCTATTGTATCCCATAATTCAAGATAATACCAACCATTTGAATTCCCATCATTAACGAACATTATTTGATTTGTATCGATGGTAATACCTGATGGAATTGTCCAAAGCAAACTATCAGAAGAAGTAAGAACGCCGACCAAAATAGAATCATTAAAGCAACTGAATCCTGCATCTTGAAAAATTTCATAACTTAAAGTTGAGCTTGTGACAAATACCGAATCACTTGCAGTTAAGCATCCGTTTATATCAATTGCTTGTACATAGATTAATCCAGTCCCTTCTGAGGAAGTCACATTGAAGGTGTCTGCCATAATTGTACCGCTTGGACTAGTCCAAATGAGTGCGTCAAAAGATTCACTAACGCTTATTGGATATATAGAATAACTACAAATCGTTAACGAATCAAAGTCGAGTGATATTGTGGCTGTTTGAACTGTATTTACAATTAAGCTTAAGGTATCATAATAGCACGAATTTGTTATCACGGCACTTATTGTTTGGGTAGTATAAAGGGCAGTATATTCGTAAATCGGCCCAGTGAAACTATAATTCCCGTCAATTAACCATACAACATCATTGCCAGCGTCATTAATTAATTGATAATTTTCTATTTCCGATGTACATAATAATGTGTCACCAATTACTGCATTGGGCTGTATGCTGTCGATTAGCGTTATTAGAACTTCAGAAAATGCTGGTGGACAAGACGGAACGTCATAAGCTGCTAGTATAACCGTATCTGTAAAGTTGTTGTTCACTAATAATGACGAACTATTCTGTAGGAATAATGTGTCAGTGGTGTACCAATTGACGGCATTTCCGGCAGTTACATTCAACAGAACGCTAGTCCCTGGACAAATTTCAGCATCAGGAATAATAGGTGGAACAGAAGCTGAGACTCTTATTATTTCAATGCTATCTGAATAAGCAATACAGCCAAATTGATTTGTTGCATTAACAAAATAGATTCCCGGGTCAATTACGTTGATCATATTGATACCCATATTGCCGTCACTCCATTGATAATCACTATATCCAGGTTGAGTAGATACAAATGAATTTTCATTGTAACATAGTAATGTGTCTGAAACAGTAAGACTTATTTGAAAAGAACCATCTAAAATTTCTACACTATCGACAAATGTCATCCCACATTGTTGAATTTCACAAACATAATAACCGAATTGACTTACAGTAATTTCAACTGCTTGACTTATAATTGGTGAGGTCCAATTGATTTGAGCATCACCAAGATAAATGACTGAAATAGTGGCTGATTCTCCAGGGCATAATACGTTAGATGGTTCTACCATAAGACTAGGTGTAGTAAATTCTCGTATTTCTGCAGGGGTACTCGTTAAATAACAACCACTGCTATCTAGTACATGCACATAATAAAAGCCCTGATAATCACCATAGGCAATGCTTGTAGTTGAAATATTATAACCACTCGGGTCAATCCAGTCATATGAAAGGTAAATATCATCTACATACAACGTTACAGAGTCGTATGGGCAAACAATACCATCAGCTGGATTCAAAATAATGACTGGAGGTTGTTTTTCAATAAGATTAAAGTAAAAACTAAGTGAATCTCCACATCCCGTTAGTGAATCTATGATTGTACCGGCGTAATAATAATAGTCTGCGATAGATACTTGAATACTGTCTTCATTTGGACTGACCCATTCTATTCCATTCAAACCATAATCTGCATTATACCAATTTAATCCAGGAATGGTATTGGTTAAAAATAAATATGCCGACCCATCTGGACATAAAAGATTGTCCGCCTGAATAGTCGTGTTTGCAGTCGGTAGAGGATTTATTATGATATAAACTGAGTCAATAATTTCATACTTCAACGTGTCGAGTCCACATAAATTATCATAACCTAAAGTTGCAAAATATTTAAAAGTATGCCAACCCGTTACTACAGGGTAATAAACTGCAGCATAACCATTATAACCTATTAAATCCCAATCAATTGTTGGATTAATTATGAAATTTGAATCAACTAGTGGTTGAATATTGAATTGAAAAAGGACGGTGTCAGGATTAGTAATAAAGTCATATACATGGGTATGTAAATTCTGATTTTGACAAATCGTTATTGTATCGTTTTTATCATAATCTTCAACAAAACATAAATAAGGTTCAATAGGAACAAAAGGTTCGATATAATCTAAATTTATAATGAACTCACCTCCATTGTAACAAAATGAATCATAAATGTAAACATAATAATGACTTTGCAAATTATAAAAATGGGGAAGTGTATCTTGAAAATTATAATAGCTGGTTGAATCTGTAATTTCAATAGAACAATCACTACAAAGATCGTTAAACCATATTTGAACACTGTCAGGACTACAAAAAGAGTAATATTCGTAAAAATTTCCAGGATCATTTACAGCAAGCCCTAAATTATCCGTCATATTTGGAATTAGCGGAAGCTCATGGCGTATTGCAAAAACAGAGTCTGTACCATTAACACAGCCATCCTTCCGTTCAACATTAACAAAATAAGATCCCGTTTGATTAATCCACGTACTTATTGTAGAATCGCCGTTGCTCCAAGAATAAAAATATTCTGGACCATAGCCGTCATAAGTTAAAGCATGATATTTAAGGGAATCATGGATACAAAAATCAATTGTATCCTCGCCCATTTGTATAAATCCATCAAGACTATCTAAAGTTACTGGTGCAAAAAAGTTGTAATCTGGTGTATTGATAAAAATCGCATTTGTTAAAAATGAATTACGAGAAATATCTCCAAAAAGGAAAACATATGAAACTGGACCAAAAGATAAATAAGATTCATCTGCAAGTATAAATTGCAAATTGCTTAAATATTGTTCTGAATAGGTGCTCATATAATCAATAGGAAACATCAAATTCTCTGTATAACTTCCACAAATAGTTGGCTGATTTCCGGGAAGAATTGCAACGCCATGTCCTTCATCATTTTCCTTCCCCCCAAATTGTTTCGTGTAAACAATGTTCCCTGTGTTATCTATTTTCAGCAAATAAGCGTCCTTGTATCCTACACTATTAAACAGCGCCGTATTGGTTTCATGTAATTGAGACCAACTGCATTTGAAATAACCAGTAATATAGGAGTTTTTTGTCCCATCAATGGAAATTGATCTAGCTGAAACGTCATTATCAGAGCCTAATGTGACATTCCACATATGAGCACCATCATTATTCGTTTTTATTACGAAAATCTTTTTCCCATAGGTATTCGTAATATTCTGAGTTCCAGCAGTTGTTTGATATAGCATATTTCCCATAAAATCTCCTGTAATAACTACCTCATTAAAATCATTGATTTCAAGGTCATATGGAATTACCATTCCAGCACGCATTTGATTGAGCCATTGCATTGTTCCAGCAGGGGAAAATTTACACAAAAACCCTACATTATAACCCATATTATTGAAAGTTGAACCACCAAAAATCAAGGTATCGGAAAATTGACCAGTTAAGAAAATATTATCCTGATCATCACAAAACAACGCTAAACCACGGTCTTCGTAATCAGCTTGACCTGTTTTTACCCACAAAGGGTTCCCACTTGAATCAAATTTAGAAAGGAAAATATCAAAGTTCGCTAATCCAGTTACCGGATCGATTGTACTCGTAAATGATTGCCCGCCAAGTAGTGAGTTTCCTGTGAATTGTCCAGTTAATACTAGATTACCGAGATTGTCGCAAGCAACTCCATATGCATTTTCGTTTCCAGTACCACCTTCAGATCTTGCCCAAACAACATTCCCTAGATTGTCAAGTTTTACAATAAAAATATCTTTTGAGCCGGCGCTTGAATTTAGCGTGTACGAACCAAAAGTTACCTGACCAAAGTATTGCCCAGTGATATAAATAGAATTATCGTCGGCCATCGTAAGGTCTGTCGGTCGATCGGAGAAATTACCACCAAATTGTTTTAACCAAAGTAATTCACCGATAACATTGTATTTACCTACATAAATATCGCCATTTCCTAAAGCAGATGTTTGAACGGTGTTGATATCGAAACTTGTTTCTCCTGTAATATAACCTGCTACGTATTGATTCCCAGCGTCATCTGATTCAACATCTATTGCTTCATTAGTGAAGTTACTTGTAGTATTTACACCCCAATATTGTGAATAGCTTAAAAAACTTGAAAAGATTATAAATAGAAAAACTTGAAAAAATTTCATAGCAGAAGTAAATGTTCTATTCCTGAACGAACCTAATAATGAAATGGTTGGAAATGAAAAATCTACTGTTTTCGATTAGCTATAAGATATTATTACACGGAATTATTTCCTATAATGACATAACTTTTAAATTTTTACTTCTGAATCTTAACTTTCTTAAGAACAAATCTTTCTCCATTGCTTATCACCAAAGAATAAATTCCACTGGCAAATTCTACAAGTGGAATTGTCGTTGCTTCATTCACAGTATTCTTATAGACCAATTTTCCGTCAGCAGCATACAAGATTAGATCAACATTAAAGTTGATGTTTGAAATTGTCAACTGATCAACCGCTGGATTTGGATAAATCGAAATGGCATTCAATAGTGTTTCTGATAAACCATTCACAGGTTCTTGCACATAGCGTTGTCCATCAGAACTGATCTCATTTTGCAGTGCTGCTCCATTCAAGGCTCGAACGGAAATGTAATACATTTGGTCATAGATTGGACTTGCTAACACATGTGTCAACGATTCAACTAAACCGTTTGTTGTCCATGGAAAAACATCGTCAAGTGATGGGCTTGTACCGACTGCAACTTGGTATTCCGAAATCCCCGAATGAGGATCAGATCCCAACCAATTGCCATAAAGCGTGCTGATATAAGTGGTGTCTAAATCAATAGTTTGACCATCTGCTAAACTGTTTATTTCAGGAACTGTCCAATCTATCAAATACTGTTCTTCATCTTCCAATGACCAATTATTTAAATTATCAATAGCAAGTGAAGTAATTTTACCAGCAAATTGTGACGCTATACTTTGGTAGCGAAAATCAGATTGAAGTGCAATTGAAATTGTTGAAGAACGGGTCTTGAAACATTTAATGTCATCGAATGATACAGCACATCCACCTGAACGTAATGAAATGGAATTCCCAGAAAGTAAAGGCGCTGAATCCATCCAAGAGGTAACCAATTGATTATTTACATAGACTTTTATCCACCCCGTTTGTGAATTGTACGTGACCCGATAGGTGTATTCTACATTTTGATTTACAACGCACGTGTCATTGGTTTGCATCGAAAAAACGTCATTGACAACTTTATAAATTTGTGCTTTGTTTTGACCTTGACGGAAATAAACAAAATAGGAATTCCCTCTGTTCGGCAATGTTGGATCACTACAGAAAAAATGCAATCCTGCACGTTGATTTGCTCCAGCGGAAGTAATATTTTGCTTCCATTCATACATGTAATTTGTAGATGTATTTTGACTTACTGAGATGTATGCATTTGAATTGTTTTGAGCAATATCTGAGAAATCTAGTTTCCCACTATTCAGTGCAAAACTTCCCGTTTGTTGGGTCCAAGACGCAATGTCATCCTCAAAATCTTCATGTGCAAAACCAATTGAACCATTTGCTTTCCAACCAATTTGAGCATTCTCCTTATCAGCTGCTAAATAGTAGCTTTCAGCAACACCTGATTGATTATCTGTATCTGTTATTGTTGCAGAAAAATCTGCTGTTTGCCAAGTAGCCGAAGGAGCAATAGCTGTTAAAGGTGCTTCCGAATCTGCTAAAACACTCGTATAAGAAGCATTCCAACCTGCATTGACAGTTCCACAATCAGATCTAAATTCTAGAAAAATTGAACCAGTTGTTGAAGTTATTATTCCAGGAGAATTTGTTCCAGTGTACATCCCAATTAAAGATGCATCAATAGAATTTCCATCATAAATAAACAAGTAATCATAATTGATTTCAATGGAAAACGCAGAGAAATTTAACGTTACAGATGTTGCGTTTGTAGGAGAGATTAACCACAATAAACGTTCATCATCTTGATAGTTTCCGGCAATTCCTCCAGAATCATATAGATTTCCTGTGGCAGAAGTGATGGTTGTAATTGTAGGGTTGTTATTGATAAGTCGGTAATATTTTTCCCAGTTCCAATTGATTCCAGGATCGGTGTGTGTTTGATTCGCAAAATGTTGATGACCTTTGATTTTTGTGCAATTTCCAAGTAACAATGTTCCAACTGTTGCAGGACCAAAATAGGTACGTAGAGCTGGAATTCCATATCCACTACTGATAATGTCGCGACTCAAATCAGCTGAATTTTGATACATTGCTTCTGTATACCATGAAGCATCATCTACATAACCCTCGTGCTCATATCCTATTGTATATGGATTTTCTGAACCAACATGCCAACCTTTATCTTCCTCTAGAAGCATTTGAGTAATTTGACCATCGGAACTGCGCACGACATAATGAAATGAAACACTAGAAGTACAATTCTGCGACCATGATATGGCACCAGCATACGTTCCTTGAATTGTGTGAATTGTAATTGCCGAAATTGCTATTCCTGCACGGGAACTGAAATTGCATGTCGGTGCTGGATTCCATATTGCAGGTGTATATTGTAACGATTTATTTTGTGGAATTTTGTAGTGGTATTTATCTTCTGTTGTGATAAAATTAGAGTCAAATGAAATTCGCTTTGCAGAAAGCACCTTGTAATTGTCTTCACCAAAAACAGATTTAAGATCGAAATGATGCACTTGAAATTGGTACAATTGAGCCTTTTCAGCACTATTCATGAATTTTAAAATTTCGTAAACTTGTGCGTCTCTTGCAAAAATGTTAACGATTCCCGAGTCTGGAATTTCTGTTAATTGTAGCAAAATAGTTCTTATTTTCTCTGGGGTACTTTTTTCACTTTTACTTACCATTTGCATTTGCATCAGCGAATTAAAAGCTTTAGCATACGCCATTATTTGAAGATTGATCGTGCTTTTTTGATTGGCAATTGAAATTCCACTGTAGTTTGCTACGATTTGACCATTTTCAATAAAATATCCTGCTCCATTTTCAAAAAGTCCCATTATTCCGTAAGGAAGCGGCATTCCAGAACAAGAATTGGCATCTTGATTCGTTATCTCACGCATGTGCGTATTGGAATAGGAAACAGCTTCTAATAATCCTGATGGAACAAAAGAATTTAGTGCGTACGCTTCCTGAAAGGAATTGCTTATTTGCGAAAAAGCAGTGCTTGAAAATAAGACAATGAAGAGTAATAATCGGTTCATGTATAGGTTTTAATAGATCACAAAGTTATGAAAACCAAGTATATGAATGTAAATTATTTTACCTTTTTCTGCGTCCTTCTAACCAGTTTGGGACCTTCTTATCAGAAGGTTTTTGCTGATCTCCCAGTAGTTTATCGATTAAGTCAGGTCTTTTTGCTTTCGTTAAACGTTGTCTAATCCAATCCTGATTTTCTCTTTTATACCAAAAGAAATACTTGTTTTGACTCAATTTCTCTTCTTTTGTCTTAACAGTTTTGATAGGTTTCAAAGTATATGGATGAACTCCAGTATAATAAATTACCTCTGCAACGGTCATTGGAGTAGGCATAAAATCTTGCACTTGCTCCAATTGGAATCCCATATCCTTTGTTTCAGCAGCCAAATTAGCCATATCTTCTTCTTCACAGCCAGGGTGAGACGAAATGAAATAAGGAATCAACTGTTGTTTTAAGTTATGTTTTTCAGAGATTTTATCGTATTTCTCCTTGAATTTGTGGAAATATTTGAACGATGGTTTCCGCATCACACGAAGTGTAGCATCAGACGTATGTTCTGGCGCAACTTTTAATCGCCCGCTGACATGGCGTGTGATAACTTGCTCAATATATTCGTCATGATTTCCATCATCATTGTTCTTATTGAAATCATCCACTAATAAATCGTATCGGATTCCAGAACCAACAAATGCTTTTTTGACTTTCGGATTTGCATCAACTTTACGATACAATTCAGTCATTTGTTTGTGCGAAGTATCCAAATTATTGCAAATCACAGGATGAATACAACTTGGAGAAGAACAACGCGCACAAATTGCTTCATCTTTCCCTTTCATTTTGTACATGTTTGCTGAAGGTCCACCTAAATCTGAAATGTAACCGCGAAAATCTGGGTGATTTGTGACTTCTTCAACTTCCTGTAATATAGATTTCTCACTTCTCGAAGCAATAAATTTTCCTTGGTGTGCAGATATTGTGCAGAAACTACATCCTCCAAAACATCCTCTGTGCATGTTGATGGAAAACTTAATCATATCGTATGCAGGAATTGCTCCTCGTTTCTTGTATTTTGGATGAGGTAAACGGGTATATGGCAAATCGAATGAACGATCTATTTCATTTTCCGTCATCGTTTTATAAGGAGGATTAATCACCAATGTTTGGTTACCAACATGTTGAATAATACGGTTCGCTTCCCATTTATTTGATTCAACTTCAACAATTTTGAAATTAGAAGCATATTTAATTTTGTCTACTAGACATTCTTCATGACTCGCTAATTCAACTGTCTCCCAATTCTTATTTTTCGGTAATTCTTCTTCCTTATTTTGAAGAAAAGCAACTTGTTTAATGGTATGTAAATTTGAAAATGGAACACCTTTTTTCAATAGTTGCAACATTTCACGCAAAGGTTGGTCACCCATTCCGTAAACTAAAATATCAGCACCAGATTCCTCTAATATTGATGTTTTTAATTCATCTTGCCAGTAATCATAATGCGTAACGCGTCTAAGTGATGCTTCAATTCCACCTATCATCACTGGGACATCAGGAAAAAGATCTTTGAGTATTTTTGAATATACAACCGTTGCATAATCTGGACGAAATCCCGCTGCTCCGCCTGGTGTATAAGCATCAGTTGATCTCAATCGTTTATTTGCTGTGTAATGATTTACCATTGAATCCATACAACCTGCTGTAACGCCGAAAAAATATTTTGGCTTTCCTAATTTTTTGAAATCACGTAAATCATCTTGCCAATTGGGTTGAGCTATTATTCCAACTCTAAACCCTTCGTCTTCCATGATCCGACCAATAACGGCTGTTCCAAAAGAGGGATGATCAACATAAGCATCGCCAGACACAAGGATTATATCCAAGTCATCCCACCCACGCTTCTCGATTTCCTTTTTGGTTAAAGGCATCCAATCGGTTATCGGTCTTTCATTTATCACATCAATCATAGTACAAAAATACGGCTTAAAAAATTGAAAAATTGCTACATTTCAAAGATTGTTTTTATCTTAACAGTTCCATGATAAAATTTGTTTATTTCTCAGCCATTATTGTCTTTATTTTTACTGCTTGTAGTGAAAGTAATAAGGCTGTTAAACAGATCAATTCTGAAAAAGAGGCACCATTTCTTTTCAGAATGAATGCCATGTTTACGGATGCTGAAAAATTTATTTCTTTTCCAGTTTGGTTCAATGATTCACTAGTCTCTAAGTTCAAAATAAAAAAAATAACAAGGAGCCTTTACTTTATCGAATTAGAAGATTCGAATGAAATTAATAATTTGAAAAATGATATTCCAAGGGAAAAGCGAGAGTATTGGTTTTTTGACAATGGTCAACTCAGAGAATTGAATTTTTCTGTCTTTTATGATGATGAACAAATAGGAAACTTCTCTTTTTTATATAAATCTTTAAAAGATAAATATGGCTATGCAACTGTTATAGAAGCAAAGAGGCTAGATAACATTGAAACTTATGAAGAGGAAAATATGGATTTCCCTTATAAAATTCATCAAAAATCAAAACAAACAGAAAAATATTTAGCGTATCAAGATGTTGAATCTGGCAATTACTTGTTTTACATGCTTAATAAAAAACATTGGGGACCATTATCCATTGATACAATTTTAAAGCCGACTCGAAAAGATATAATTGTTTTAGGGAAACCATTATTGCCTTCAAAGCAATATAGGGTTATAAATAAAGTGAATGAACGAGATGTACAACAATTTAAATATAATTCAATTTCGAATAGAATTGAAACAATAATAAAGCAGGAGAGTCCGTTTGAAAACAAAAGAACCCTGACATATAACCCAAAAGGATTTTGTAACGGTTATATAGATTCAACGTTCTCAGGCAAACTTTTTTTAACACGTATTGTAACAGAAATTAAATTAGACAATTTGAATAGACCAATTAAAGTTATTCATAGAAAAGAAAATCAACAAGATAAAACAGCGCGAATCTCAATAGAATTAATAACGTATGAATAAATTAGTCATTTCAACTTTGAGAGCAATCACGCTCATTTCCTTATTTTTCATTATAAACTTTGACAGTTCTGCTCAAAAAATAGGACAAGACACAATAAATGGTGTTGCATATTTTGTATATCCATTTGAAAATCCGGTAACCGTTCATAGTAATTATTATGTTGCAGTGAGAAGATCAAAAGGACCAAGATATTCGTATAGAGATTATTACGCTGAAACTTTTGGGGAAGATTATAGTAAAAGAGAGTTTCGAAAAAGTAAAAGAAAAATCTTTTTTCAAGCATTGAAAGGTAGAAAATACCGTGACACTCAAAAACACTTGAAAGGAAAATTCAAAAAAGCTGTTCGTAAAAACCCATTCCCACTTTTAGAACAACGGTATACCTTGGAAAGTGATATTATACCAAGTTTGGATGTAATTCCAGATGGCAAATATGTTCAATATTTTAGTGG
>VFKM01000051.1 GCA_009885545.1 Flavobacteriales bacterium | reverse complement strand
TCGCTTCCGCCATCGCCACCTTCACCAACATATTCTGGTAAAAGTAATGCCTCTGGATAAGCACGCTGATTTCCAATGAAGCTACAGATTTCTTCCACTTCTGGCGTGTCAACAAATCCACATTGTAAACGTTGAATGTCTTGTCCAGTAGAAATAAGCATGTCACCACGACCGATCAATTGATCTGCACCAGATGCATCTAAAATGGTACGTGAATCTATTTTCGATAATACTCTAAATGCAATACGTGCAGGGAAATTGGCTTTGATCATACCAGTAATAACGTTTACAGATGGACGCTGCGTCGCAACGATTAAGTGAATTCCAATTGCTCTAGCTAATTGTGCAATACGTGCAATTGGATGTTCTACTTCTTTTCCAGCAGTCATGATTAAGTCGGCGAACTCATCAATCAAAACGATGATGTATGGCAAGTAACGGTGACCATTTTCTGGATTTAATTTACGTGCAATGAATTTTACATTGTATTCTTTGATCGTTCTACAGCCAGCATTTTTAAGCAATTCGTAACGGTCATCCATTTCGATACACAAAGAATTCAACGTTGTAACAACCTTTGTAACATCGGTGATAATAGCCTCTTCTTCTCCTGGTAATTTTGCCAAGAAATGGCGTTCTATTTTATTGAATAGAGTTAATTCAACTTTCTTCGGATCAATTAATACAAACTTAACTTGTGCAGGATGTTTTTTGTAAAGAATGGAAATTAAAATCGCATTTAAACCAACTGATTTCCCCTGTCCAGTAGCACCGGCAACGAGAAGGTGAGGCATTTTTGTAAGGTCAAAAACAAACGTTTCGTTCATAATCGTTTTACCCATTACAATTGGTAATTCGAAGTCTGAATTTTGGAATTTTTCAGATGCAATCAATGAACGCATACTGACCATTTCCGGATTTGAATTTGGAACCTCGATTCCAATAGTACCTTTCCCAGGAATTGGGGCAATGATTCTGATTCCCAAAGCACTTAAACTTAAAGCGATATCATCTTCTAAGTTTTTGATTTTTGAAATTCGAACACCAGGAGCTGGAATTATTTCATACAATGTAACCGTTGGACCAACCGTCGCCTTGATTTTAGCAATGTCTATCTTGTAATGTGAAAGTGTTTCAACGATTTTGTTTTTATTGTTTTCAAGTTCTTGTTTGTTGACAGAAACACCATTTGTACCGTAATCTTTCAATAAATCGATTGACGGCAGAACATAACTTGCTAAATCGAGCGTTGGGTCATAATCACCATATTCTTTGCGTAATTTATTCAAATCATCGTCATTCAATGCTTCGTCCGGTGCAGCAACTTCAACTGAGAAATCTTCTAAATTGATATCGTTGGTGATAGTTGATTCTTCCGGCATATCAATTTCGAAATCATCTTCCATTTCTGGTTCTGGGTCACGAACGGTAATAATTAGCTCTGAAGCATCAAAATCATCATCTTCTTCGTCCTCGTCTTCTTCATCAAAATGAATCGTTTCAGAAACGTAATCATTTTCAATTTCATCGTCTTTTATAGTGTTAACAACTCTTAAATCATGCATCCCTGCAGATGAATGTATTGAATTTCCCTCATCTACAACAATTTCTTTGTTTCCAAAAAGACGGTCAAAAATATTTCTGAAATTGGGATTGAAAAGAATAACTGTAACGATATATCCTAATACACCAATTAAAATAATGGAACCAAAACTTCCAAGTGATAATGACAGCCATTGATTTATGTAATATCCGAAAGAACCGCCAAGATAATTTACGGTATCTGCAAAATATCCAAGAAAAAGAGATGACCATACGACGATTAATAGCACACGTGCATACGTTTTTTGAATTGGAACAAGTGTTACATTGAAGAGCATTTTAACCCCAGAAATAAATAATAAAAATGTGAATCCAAAAGACGATAAGCCAAACCACCTAAAAATCATCAAATGAGAAGTCCAAGAACCAAATTTACCCAACCAGTTTTCGACTGGAACGTCATCAGCTTCAAAAAGAAATTCAAATAAGCTCTTTCCTAAAACACGATCTTGATCCTGAGTCCAAGTGAAAATATAGGAAAGACAAGAAAGAAAAAGGTAACATGCTAAAAGAATTAATAAGACACCAGTAGTTGATTTGACTTTTTTCTTGTCAAATCTATTCGACAATCCTTCAACTGGATTTTTGAATTTCGTTTTCTCTTTATCAGTAGGAGCGGCAGTCTTGGCCTTTTTTGTTGGCTGAGTCACCTCTTCTACAATCGATTTTTCTTCTTTGGGTCTATATTCGTTTTCTGCCATTTCTTATGAAATATCCCACGAAGATAACTATGAAATAGGCGTTCCCGATTATGGATGAATAGAACTATACACAGTGAAGTGTTAGTTAAATGAATAGTGAATTTCACACGACAATTAAACCATCCTGTTCACCACTCATTTGTTTTTAAACCACATACCAATGTGCTGAGCTTGTCGAAGTAGAACATAGTTCACATAAAGGGTAAACTTTAAATTATCAGTTTTAAACTCCATCTCAACTGTCGCTCGATGATCGTTTTATCTCGACTTTCGCTCGGCGTTCGTTTATCACTCATCACTTAAAAACGCTATTCTTCTTTAATTCGCTCTTTTTCCTGCTGTGCTTTATGGGACATCATATCATCAACAAATTGATCAAAAGTTGCTCTTTTGTAATCAGATGGTATTCCAAAATAATCTTTGTCAACAGCTATTTTTTCAATTGAGATTAGTTCATACATATAAGTTCCGTCAACGGAAGAAATGTAATATTTAACAGGTAATCCAGGAAAATTTTCTAATGTGTTTAAATATTTTGCATCCAGTTTATTAAAATATAGAAATTCCATTTCTTCAGTGAAGTTTTCATGTTTCACCATTAATTTTTTTGCTTTCCAGCCACAAATTTTGGTTTTTCCGAATTTCTTTTTGAAGGTATATGGGAAAGTATCTACTTTCTCCGTATTGTGATCTGTTTGAATAGCGTAATTCGCAATTGGTGTCTGTAATAATAAATATGACTTATTCAAAGCCATATGTTTAATTATAACTTGCATTCCAAGTTGTGAGGTCTCATTTTCTATTCTCAATAATGTGTCATTCGTATAGATTACCATTTGTCGCATTGGAATCATTTTTTGAAGACTAGTATCTATTATTTGAACAGAATAAATCAATTTACCTGTAAATTCTTTGTGTTTTTGGCCAAAAGAAAAAGTTGGAATAAGTAATAAAAGTAAAAATAGAAGACGCATGTTGTTATTTTAAAATTCGAAAGTAAGGAAGATTTCCTACTTTTTAACTAATTATTGAATTAACGTGAATTGAATCGTTCGGTTACCAATCGATAATTAGACTGATTGGTATTTAGAATGACAAGTTATTTAAAAGATGAAGGACTTAAGTAAGTGAAAAGTGAATAGTGTAATGTGCCACTGAATTTCAATGGATTCGGACGTTTTACGTAATATTGCTATTTTGCTAAATTGCAAAGTTGACTGTTATAATTTGATTGTATTTTTTGGAAATTACAACCGTAATTTCAGGATCGTAATACTAATTTATTTTGCTTTTTTGATTTCATTAAATATGCTAATTTTGCAGCACATTAGTATGTATGAAGAAAGAAATCACATTCATCGTTAATCGATCAGAAATAACAGCAGGAACAAGAGGAGCTTCTTTAGGTCCAGATGCAATTTTTACTGCTGCAAGAGCAAAAAATAGTACTTTTTTCAATGGGTTCGAAATGTTGGAGATTCCAACCTATAATAACCTTTTGGATCAAACAGTGAAACATTCTTTTGCAAAAAGAATTGAAGGGTTAATTAATATCTATTCAGCTTTGACAGAAACTGTTTCAACTGAATTATTGAAGGATAAATTTCCTTTTATTTTGGCGGGAGATCACGGTTCTGCTGGTGGAACGATTGCTGGAATCAAAAAAGCTTTCCCGGATAAAAGATTGGGCGTTATCTGGATTGATGCGCATGGAGATTTACATACGCCATATACAACTCCTTCTGGCAATATGCACGGAATGCCTTTGAGTACTGTGATTGGAGATGATAATTTGGCATGTAAAATAAACGATGTTCCAACGGAAACTGTGACACTTTGGGAAAAACTAAAGAACATTGGTTTTGAAGGCGCAAAAGTACAACCCGAAGATTTGATTTTCATGGCGGTACGTGATCTTGAATCACAAGAAGTAGCGCTAATTGAACGATTAAATATCAAGAATTTCACTGTAGAAGAAATCAATCAAAAAGGTATTGAAACAGTTGTAGAAAAAGCATTGGAACAATTAAATTTATGTGAGTTGATTTACATTTCATTTGATGTGGATTCAATGGATCCAAAAGCAACATCATACGGAACGGGAACACCTGTTGAAAATGGGATATTACCAGCTCAAGCTGAACAAATTTTGAATGGTTTATGTCAATCACCAAAAGTTGTTTGCGTGGAATTCGTAGAAGTAAATCCATGCTTGGATGAAAAGAAAAATAAAATGGCCGAAGTAGCTTTTGATTTAATTGAAAGTTTGGTCGAAACAATAAAGAATTAGAATGGAACAAAATTTAAAGGAAATACTCTTAAAACATTCGAATGAATTGTTTGGTTTACAAGTAGAAGAGCAATTAATTCAATTTCAAAAAACCCGTAAAGAGGTGGAAGGAGATTTGACACTTGTAGTATTTCCTTTTGTAAAATTGCTAAGATGTTCACCGCTAGAAGCTGGAGATAAAATCGGTAAATTTCTAATGGAACAAAATAGTTCTATTCAAAAATATGAGGTTGTTAGCGGTTTTTTAAATTTTGTAATATCACCAGATTTTTGGATTTCAAAATTGAATGAAATTCATCAACAAGCGAATTATGGATATGCCATAGCGAATTCTAAACCGTTGATTATGGTTGAATACTCGTCGCCAAACACGAATAAACCATTGCATCTTGGGCATTTAAGAAATAACTTTTTAGGATATTCCGTTTCAGAAATATTGAAAGCGAATGGTCATTCTGTGATCAAGACACAAGTCATCAATGACCGTGGAATACACATTTGCAAAAGCATGTTGGCGTGGGAGAAATTTTCTCCGTTAAATGAAAAAGGGGAGAGAGAAACACCTCAAAATACGGGTTTAAAAGGAGATAAATTAGTTGGGAAGTATTATGTGATATTTGATCAACAATTTAATGCTGAAGCGAAGGAGATAATTTCATTATGGGAATCGGGAGATTTTGCAAATTTTTCAGAAGAGATTAAAACTGAATTCAACCGACTGGAAGAAGCGAAAGCAGGAAAGGACGAAAAAGCTGTAAAAGGCTTGGATGAAAAAATCAAAGACCTTGCTAAAAATCAAACCACTTTGATACGTGAAGCAAAAGACATGTTGATCAAATGGGAAGCGCGTGATCCACAAGTTTATTTATTGTGGACAACGATGAATAATTGGGTTTACGCAGGTTTTGATGTGACGTATAAAGCCATGGGAGTTGATTTTGACAAATTATATTATGAGTCAGAAACATTCCTACTGGGAAAAGATATTGTTTTAGAAGGATTGAAAAAAGGCGTTTTCTTCAAAAAAGAAGATGGTTCAGTTTGGATTGATTTAACAGCAGATGGTTTGGATGAAAAACTTGTTTTACGTTCGGACGGAACTGCTGTTTATATGACACAGGATATCGGAACAGCTATTGATCGATTTAACGATTATCCAGCATTAGACGGAATGATTTATACCGTCGGAAATGAGCAAGATTACCATTTTAAAGTATTGTTTTTGATTCTTGAAAAAATGGGTTATTCTTGGGCGAAAAATTGTTCTCACCTTTCTTATGGTATGGTAGATTTACCAACTGGGAAAATGAAATCACGAGAAGGAACTGTGGTAGATGCGGATGATTTAATGCAAGAAGTTGTAGATAAAGCAACCGAAATGACTAGAGAACGTGGTCATTTGGAAGGAATGTCTGAAAGTGAGAAGGATGAATTATTCAACTTGATTGGAATGGGTGGCTTGAAATATTATTTATTGAAAGTTGATCCAAAAAAACGTATGATGTTTAATCCAGATGAATCCATCGAATTGAACGGAAATACTGGACCTTTTATACAATACACGCATGCTCGAATCAAATCGTTGTTGACAAAATCTGCAGCTCTTGATTTAGATAAAGCAACTGATTGTAAGAACATTGAAGATGTAGAGAAGGAAATCATCAAGTTATTGGTTGAATACCCAAGTATCATTGAAGAAGCTGCAAAGGAGCAATCTCCAGCTGTGATTGCTAATTACACGTACGAACTTGTTAAAACATACAACAATTTTTATCAAACTATTCCAATTTTAATTGAAGAGAATGAAATCACAAAACACATGCGCTTAGTAATGAGTGTGAATGTTGCAAAAGTGATTAATTCAGCAATGAGATTGTTGGGGGTAAAGGTTCCGGAAAGGATGTAGGTTTTTTAAGTGATGAATGTTGAGTGAAGAGTTTAAAACTGATAGCGATGTCCTGAGCTTATGCCGAAGGGTTGAAAGTTTATGAACTATGTTAACTATGTTCCTATGTGGTTAAAATGAAAGATAGAAGATGAATAGTTCAGAAATTCACCAATTATACGTCCTAAAACCAAATAATGGTAATCCGCAACTATTATAGATGTTTCCAATAGCGAAATTGTGAAAGCAATATCTCGCGAAAAGTGGATTTAACACATTATTCGAGTTTAGAATGAATGTGTTGTTATTCGTATCTAAAACGGCATTTGCTGGATAGAATACTTGATCATTTCCAGCTATTTCAAAACCAACGTAAAGTGAATCTGATTTGAATCCTTCATAGACATTATCGAAATGAAGAATAAGTTCATTATTTTGAATTTCGTATGAATTATAGTTGGGGCTTTTCGCACAGATAGTATCAATTCCGTAAGTTTGATTTAATGCTAAATATGCTAATCGAATTCCAACTTGTTCTTTTTGTGCTGGATGAATAATGTCAATTTCATCAGCGGATATAAGGTCATTTGTATTTACGAGTCCACTATTAGTTATTTGTTGAGAGGCTTTGAATTGTTGTTCTCTAAGGTGCGCTGCAGCATCATTATTGTCATAATTAAAAGGTGCAATTTCTACAATGTAAAATGGTAAATCACCTAAATTCCAATTCAATCGCCACAGAGAAACCATGTCTTTCAATTTTGCAGCATATGTCTTATAACGATCCACATTTGATTCACCTTGATACCACACAAATCCTTTAATAACGTAATTGATAAAAGGCTGAATCATACCATTGTACATTACGGATGTCTTTTTGGTTGTTTCATTATCTGTAAAAAGTTGACTACTTGTATAATCAGAATATGCGTCAACCAAAGTTTTACTCATCCAGCCCTCTATTGTAGAACCACCCCAACTTGAATTGATAATTCCGATTGGGACATTCAATTTTTCACGAAGTTCTAAAGCATAGAAATAGGCTACTGCACTAAAATTTTCAAGATTTTTCGAAGAGCTTAGCATCCAAGATCCTTCGGCATAGGTTACAGGAACTTCTTGAGCATTTCGCTTTACTTTTAACATTCTGATCCCATTTTCAACATCGCCATTCTTTATTGTCTCTTCGGCTTTATCTATAGGTTGATCTTTGTATCCATTTAAAGTCATTTCCATATTGGATTGACCAGAACAAAACCAAACTTCGCCAATTAGTATATTGGATAATGTCGTAATCTTCCCATCACTAAAAGTGATACATTGCTTTTCAAAAGTTGCACTTGGTGTTTCTAGGGTAATACTCCAGCGTCCATCTTTTTTAGTTTTGAATTTGTATGTTTTATCAGTCCAAGAAGGTTTAATAGTCACTTGCTTTTGTGGTTTTGCAATTCCCCATATTGTAATAATGCTTTTTTGTTGTAAAACCATATTATCACTGAAAACATCGGATAGGATGACGGTGCAAAAAGATGTGAAAGATAATAATTGAAGTGCGAAAAATAGAAGAAATCGAATCATAGATAACCGATAAATATATTTACTCCATAAAAGCATACATCAAGATATTTGCACCCATTTGTAATGCTTGTTTTCGCTTTTCAGGCGGGTCGTTGTGAACAGGTTGATCTTCCCATCCGTCACTTAAATCAGTTTCAACTGTGTACAAACAAACTAAACGGCCATTTTCTATAATACCAAACGCTTGTGGACGCTTACCGTCGTGTTCGTGAATTTTTGGCAAACCAATAAAGTCAAATTTTTGGTGAAAAATAGGATGGTCGAAGGGTAATTCAACTAGTGTGTTATTCGGAAATACTTTTTTTATTTCAACCCGAATAAATTCATCCATTCCATAATTGTCATCGATGTGTAAAAAACCACCAGATAGCATATAATTTCTTAGATTTTCAGCTTCAGATGGAGAGAAAACAACATTTCCATGTCCTGTCATGTGAATCATTGGGTACAAAAACATGTCTTGACTTCCAACTTCCACATAAGGAACATCGGCAGAAATATTTGTCGCTAAATTTTGATTGCAAAAAGTGATGAGATTCGGTAAAGCGGTTGGATTCGCATAATAATCACCACCACCATTATATTTCAAAACAGCCAATTGATACGTTCCCTGTGCATTTGTAAATGACATTGAAATCAATATATAAAGGGCCGTAAAAATAATAGTTTTTCTCATAATCAATGCACTATGCTCCATGTTCAATTTTCATCTTCGCCTGCATACAACTATACAAACCAGCTGTCTCAGTTCGTAAACGATTTTCACCTAAAGATATTGTTTTGTATCCACTTTGCAACGCTAATTCTACTTCAGATAAAGAAAAATCTCCTTCAGGTCCAATTAATATTGGACAATTACTCGTTTTGAAATCAGCGGTTATTGTTGTTTTTTCGCCTTCATAACAATGTGCGATTAATCCAGTTGGGTTTTTTGAAATGAATTCTTTGAATGGAGTTAATGCATTTAATTTTGGCAAGAATAAACGTTTAGATTGCTTCATTGCTGAAATCAGTATTTTTTCAAAACGTTCATCTTTGGTTTGTTTACGTTCATTATTGGAACATAACAAGAAAGTTATTTCTGTAATTCCTATTTCAGTTGCTTTTTCCAAAAACCATTCAATTCTATCATTGTTTTTAGTAGGAGCAATGGCTATGTGAATAGAGTAGGGGCTTTTTTGCTCTTCCTTAAATGAAACGATTTCAACAGTGCACCTTTTTGGATTTGAATCAGTTATTCGTGTAAGAAATTGAAAACCAATGCCATTTAATAGTGCAATCTCATCACCTTCTTTAAGACGTAATACTCTACAAGCATGTTTTGATTCTTCTTCTGACAAAGTATGTGTTTTGTCTGTTGAAGTAATAGTTGGATCGTAGAATAAATTCATCAGTGTAATAATCTGTAAACCATTTCTTTCATTAAATCTCCTTGAGAAAAAGCGCCAGTGTTACCCACACCTTTTGACTTTAAATCAAATTCGTGCAAAATAGCAATGTTTATGGCAATTTTTTTGGGGTTATAAACTTTCGTTGCATTGATCAATTCGCCAGCTACAAAAGGATGAACTTTTAAGGCACTTGCAACTGCCTCTTTTGATTTTTGCGGTAAAAAATGAACACGCATTAAGCGAGAATAATAGTTAAATACAGTTGAAATAACTACAATAATATCTGTTGCTTTTGGGTTGTGAGCGAAATAATCTACAATTTTAAAAGCTTTCGTTACATCTCTTACAGCCAATGCATTGTTCAATTCGAAAACGTTGTAATCTTTTGAAATTCCAATGTTCTCTTCAATATGAATATCATTGATTGTTGTGTCTTTTTCAATTAGAAGGGCAAGCTTGTCGATTTCGTTCACAATTCGACCTAGATCGTTTCCAAGAAATTCAGATAAAAGCATGCTTGCTTTTGATGTAATCTTAAACCCAAGTGTTTTTAAATAAAATTCAATCCAACTTCCTAATTGATAATCTTTTACTTTATCAGATTTAAAAACAATTCCATTCGTTGTTGCGAACTTCATCAGCTTTTTACGCGCATCAAATGTTTTGTATTTATAATTAACAACAAAAATGGTCGTGTCTGATGGTTGCTCAAAATAGGATTCAAGCTCATCCATTTGCTTGAAATCTTGCGCTTCTTTCAGAATTACAAGTTTTCTTGCTGCCATCATTGGGTAATTCTTCAATTCTGACATCAAACTTAACGACTCAGCATCTTTGCCATAAATAATTACTTGATTGAAATCTCTTTCATGTTCTTCAAGTGCATTTTCGGTAATTGCTTTGGTTATTTCATCAATAAAATACGCTTCTTCCCCATGAAGAAAATAAATTTTCTCCAATTTTTTGGCTTGAATTTCTTTTATGATGAGTTTGTAATCCATTAATTTTTATGTTGTTCCCAAATTTGAACTAATTCTACCAATGTTTTGACTGCTTTTTGCATATCTTGAATACTCACATACTCATGTCGTGAATGAATCGCCATTTCACCAGTAAATATATTTGGACAAGGTAAGCCCATAAATGAAAGTCGAGAGCCATCTGTTCCGCCACGGATAATTGTTGGTTTTGCTGTGATTCCAGCTTTTTCCATTGCTTGAATTGCATAATCAGTAACAAATGGAACAGAACGCAATACTTCTTTCATGTTTCGGTATTGCTCAGTTATTTCAAATTCATATGAAGCACCGTTGTATTGTTCCATTACCATTTTTAAGATGGATTCTAAACGGTTTTCATATTCTGTAAGCTTTTCTGTTAGGTGATCACGAATAATAAAAGTAACAGTTGCAGTTTCCAATCCACCTTCAATTGTCATTGGATGCACAAATCCTTCACGGTGCTCGGTGGTTTCAGGTGACCATTTGTCTTTAGGTAATGCTGTAATAAATTCCGCTGCAATTTTTAAGGCGTTTTGCATTTTATTTTTTGCATAACCTGGATGTGCACTAACTCCGTGAATCGTTACTTTAACAGCATCAGCAGAAAAGGATTCATCTTCTATTTCTCCCAATTTAGCACCATCTAATGTATATCCATAATCAGCATTCAGTTTTTTCATGTCCAATTGCTCAACTCCACGACCAACTTCTTCATCAGGTGTGAATAAGATTCTAATTGGACCATGAGGGATTGAAGGGTTAGCTATAATGAAGTTTGCAAAATCCATGATAATAGCAATTCCTGCTTTGTCATCAGCTCCTAATAATGTCAACCCACTTGCCGTGATAATATCATCACCAATTTTCTCTACTAAATAAGGATGCTTAGTTGTTGTAATAATTTGAGTTACATCATCAGGAAGTGTAATTGGATCACCGTTGTAGTTTCTATGAATAATTGGTTTCACATCTGTACCACTGCAATCTGGTGCTGTATCCATATGAGAACAAAAACAAATAGTTGGTAAATCTTTATTTGAACTAGTTGAAGGAATTGTTGCATAAATATATCCCCATTGGTCCATTTCAACATCTTTAATTCCTATATCTTTTAACTCATCAAAAAGCACCTGTGAAAGATCTTTTTGTTTCATTGAAGAGGGGAATGTGGAAGAGTTTGGATCAGCCGTTGTGTCTATTTGGACATATTTAATGAATCGATCTTCAAGTGTATAGTTCTTTGATTGCATAATTTTACTTTGAGCTCAAAGTTAATAAATAGTTTGTTTTATAAAAACACCTTTATTTAAACTTTGTTCCACCTTATTTAAAGGGAAAATTACTTCACTACAAAGGACTCATTATCTTAATATTAAATATTTTTTGGTAAATAAAACATTTGGTGTACTTTTGCGCGGCTATTCAATTTTAATTATAACCACAAATGACTACAAAGATCATTAGAGTGCCTCAAAAAACTAGGTGCTTATTCTCTGAAAAATCAATTTCTAATTCGTCATATTTTATGAAAAATTTCTTGCTCGCACTCAGCGCTTGTTTATTTTCGTTGAATTCATTTTCACAAGAAAAAACAATTATCGCAAAATCTTCTGTTGTTCAACCAAGTGATTCGATTCAGGGAAGACCTGCAGATTTTCCAAAATATATTGATTCCGGAAATCAATTAGAAGATGAAAAAAATTACCGTCTATCAAAAGAAAAATATATGTTAGAGCATTTTGGTACGGAAAAAAGTAACATTGAGAAGAACAGCCAAGTAGAGAATAAATCTATTAGGAATAGAGAAGATGCTCAAAAACCAAAAAATATTGATGACCAAGGTAGAAAAATAATATCCAAAGAGGAATTTGAAAATTATCCGCAAGAAAAGAAGGACCGAATTCTTGCTCAGCCTTCAAAATTTATTATACAATAATTAAAAATTCGAATTATGAAATATTTAAGTAATTTAATTATTGTAATAATTACCTTGGGAATATCCACTTTTTCTTATTCTCAATGTGCATTTAATAATACTTTGTATGTCGATCTAACTCCAGTTTCTCCAACTTGGGAAAATTCTACTGGTTGTGCATATGGTGGTGATTTGATTACAGTGTCAGTGGTTGCAGGCGAAACGTATGTTTTTTCTACTTGCAATACGTTTGATTTAATTGATGGTAGCGATTCACAATTAACACTTTATAATGCTGCCGGTACAACTGTTTTAGCGTATAATGATGACGCTGGTTGTGGGTTTTTTGGTGGTTTGTCACAAATTACTTGGGTAGCAACTTATACCGGTGTAGTAAATTTATTAGTGGATGAATACAATTGTTCTAACGATACATGGTGTTACGATGTAAATGTACAGTGTATTACATGTTCTTTGTCAAGTCCTGGAGATTTAAGCGAAGACTGCAGTACTTTATCACCTATATGTACATCTACGGGTTTGTCATTTACAGCTACTGCCAGTGGTACTCAAGCGTCAACAGTAAACCCTGGAAATAATTATGGCTGTTTATCTACTCAGCCTGATCCAACATGGTATTATCTTGAAATCGCCACAAGTGGTAACATCAATATGAACCTTACAGCATTGCAAGATATTGATTATATTATATATGGCCCTTTTCCAAATTTAACTGCAGCACAAGCTGGTTGTGAAAGTTATGGAAATGGTGGAATAGGGGCAGGTATAGAGGACTGTAGTTATTCAACTACGAATAATGAATATCCGGATATTATCGGTGCTGTTGTTGGAGAAGTATATGTAATGTTAATTACAAATTATGCTGGTATAATTCAAAATATCAATCTAACACAAGTTGGAGGCACAGGATCTACAGATTGTTCAATCGTTAGTTGTACGGCATATGCTGGAACATATTCTTTGACGTTAAATGCGGTTCCACAGCCAATAGGAACACCTCTTGTCATGTGTTATAATAGTTGTGCAGCAATAACTACTAACAATGATTATATCTTACCAACTCCTAATTGTGGCACATCAGAATTAATGTATGCAATTTATACAATAGCTCCTTCAGGTGGGAACCCTGAAACGGATCCTGGATGGTCCGGATATTATTGGACAGGAGACGATTTTAGTGATTGTAATAATGGAGCTTCTGTTTTTAATACTGTACCTGTTTTAACCGGATTTACTGAATATTGGTTAGTTCCAATTACTGTGGATGATGGTGACGATGACGGAAACGGATCCGGTGCTTGTCCCGGCTTGGGATTGGATTTAAATGGAGACGGGTGTTACGCTTTGGGTCAACCAATAGAATTACATTATTTAAATTTAATTGCAGGATCAGGAGCAATGAATACGTGTACAGGAGTGGCAACAATAACTGTTACAGGCGGACTGCCTCAGGATGATGCTAGCAACTATACAATTACAAATACCGGTCCCGGAACATTAGGAGGAACACCTATTTCTCATGGCGGAGTCGTTACTGTTTCTGGCCTTACAAATGGTCAAACGGTTACTTTAACAATATCGGATAGTCAAGGTTGCTCTTTATTATACTCGTATGGTCCTGTAACAGTTGTAACACCAGCTAACGCAGGAACGAACGGAGCAATTACAGTTTGTTCTAATGGTTCATCAGTAAACTTATTTTCTTCGTTGGGTGGTACACCTCAAGCAACAGGTACTTGGTCGGGCGGTTTGACAGGTGGAAATCTAGGAACTTATAATCCGGCAACATTTGCACCGGGAACATTTACATATACTGTTTTAGGTTCGGGTGGATGCCCTAATGCTGCGGCAACTGTAACAGTTACAGAAAATGCTGCGCCAAATGCAGGTACAAATGGAACAGTCTCTGTTTGTTCGACGGCAGCACCGATCAATTTATTTGCATCTTTGGGTGGATCACCTGCAGCGACAGGAACATGGTCAGGTGGTCTGACCGGAGGAAATTTGGGAACATACGACCCAGCAACCTTTGCACCTGGAATATACACATATACAGTAATAGGAGTTGCACCATGTATAAATGCAACAGCAACGGTTACAGTAACAGAAAATGCAGCACCAGTTGCTGGAACAAATGGTACGATTACGTTGTGTTCGTCAAGTGCACCAGTTAATTTATTTGCTTCTTTGGGAGGATCACCAGCAGCGACAGGAACATGGTCAGGTGGTTTGACGGGAGGAAATCTTGGAAC